>NZ_JBFRCY010000036.1:0-11466 GCF_052113305.1 Terriglobus sp. YAF25 | reverse complement strand
GTTCATGCATGGCAGGCTGTGTCTCGTTCTGACGGGATAGAGCAAGAGTTTCCTAAGCCGCCACTCTTTGTATGCATGCGCCGAAAAAGAGTGGTCCGCGCGTAAACTGGCGTGCCATAGTGCCTCGCAGAGAGCTGGAATCATGATGCTATCCGATGCCCACCTTAGTTCCTAGCGAGAGAGGAGATCCAGCTGCGCACTATGGAGACAGTGGCGTCGTCTTCGGCGCCGCCACCGCTTTGCTACGGCAGAGACGATCGCGCTCACCCGATACCCCGCCCGACCGCAGACGCCTAATGTGACTCCAGCTCCAGCACTTTGGTTCCGAAGTACTCGATGACGTCGAGCGAAGGTACGACTTGGGGTCTGTCACATTTTCGTCTTATTCATTCATTGTCAATGTCGGTTAGGACTTTGTTAAGCTCGCCAACTGTCTTTGGCATACCCAAACCGGTATTGATGAAAGTGTTGAGAGCGTCATCAGCTTGCGTGACATKTGACTCGAGTCCCCCATAAGAATACATAATGCTCCATAGGGTGGCGATCGCGCTTTGCATGTCTTTACTTAGGTCATTGAAGGTTTGTGGATCAGTGTAAGACGCATTAGAGGCCTGAACCTTTGCGCGAACCTTTGCCATACGATCAGTTCGCGCCRTATCCCCACCATTTATGGAAGCGACTTCGGAGATGTTCCCGGTACCCATCCGCCCGGCGTCGCTTGATTTGGTTCCTTGAGCCGCTGCCGCGTTCACGTTGTCCGCTTCGATCTGACTACCATTTTCAAGATTTGCGCTCATGAATGAATCTCCTTAATTTGCAATGCACAGAAGGGAGGAATAAAGAGACCCATGATCCAGATGTCGTTGCCTGGAATTGGCTGAATACAGGAATTAGCTTCACACGCTTTCGCGCTAGAGACAAGATGGGATCGCATGCTCACCCACCACTCTAAGGCCGCATTCATCTTCGTGCTCAGCAGGGATCCTGCATTCTGGGGAACCTTCCGAGGCTGATTACAGCGCCAGATTACTTGTCAAAATAGGGAGTTCAAGTTCAGCTTCTTGGAAATGTGCCTCTTTTATTGTGCTGCGCATGATCCCGCGCCGATGTCAGAGCGTGATCAGCCGCCGAATTGACAATTGGACTCCGGAAGAATGATGAGGTACAAAGAGAGCACTGTAGTCAGACCGAATTCCGCGAGTCCTAATCCCGGATACCTTGCAGTCGGTTCTCCTTCCTCCCCCTGGGTTGCCCAATCTAGCAATGACAGAACAGTGGAGATTCTTCATGCCCGAAAATGCTCAGATTCCTGCCACCCAGAACCCCAGCGAAGCCGATGCTTCCTACCTGGACTACGAGCCAACCTGGAGAGCGTTCAACCAAATTCAAATCATCGTCAACAACTTGCCCTCGAGCACGTATGAAGAAGCCATTCAGGACAAGCTGGCGGGCATCCAACAGACCTCCAAATTCATGTTGGAGGAGCCGCCCGGGACGGACCAATTAAGCGCCAGCGATGCCGCCAGCGTTGCCGCCAAGCTAATGATGCCTTACGCCCAACAACTGCAGACATCTGCTGACACCGGCATCGCCAACCTCGCAGGGTTCATTCTCTCTTGGTGCCAGACCATTGTGTTTGATCAGCAGCATGGCACCGAAAGCGCCCAAATTCGATCCGACCAGAGCCTAGTCGAAATTCCCAGCGAAGTCGCTTATTCCAGTGCGAATTGGCAATCTGATTTTGATGCCTTGAGCGGTATTCAGTACATCCTCTACCTCCTTCTCGTTTCATCGCCGGAGAACGACCGACCGTGGTCACCCGATATTCAGAGCTGTCTAGATAAGATTTCGGGTTGCTGCACGAACCTCTATCACAACCCCACTCTTTGTAATCCGTTTCGCGGATTAACTCCCAGTGAGGCGGCCAAGCTGATTGCACCCCTCGCCATACAGTTCCGCGACCTATATCCGGATCCGGGTCCCGACGCCACCTTCCCCGGCCTAGACGGCACCACTTGGCTGGAGATGAATAACATTGTCAACTACTGTAAGGCTATTGATCCTTCTTCCGTAACGTTGTCCTGGCAATATTGCAGCGATCTAAGCGCAGGCCTGCAGACTACGTTTCAATGTATCGGATACGGGGCCGTGTCCCTAGAAACCGACGCAGGTCAGAACAGCGAGTTCGTACAGTTCATAGAAGGCTTCGCGTCCCCAACTTCAACGACCACAGTTCAACAGCTAAACTCTCAACTCATTTCGTGGGTTGGTTATTCACCTGGTACAAATCCGAATAGTTCGCAGAAATACAGTGACCTGAGTGAAGCCTTACAACAAACATTTGGTCTTTTGAAGGACGGAGCGCCTCCACTCGTAGGCAACCAATCTCTGTATAGTCAATTTTTGAATAGCATCGTCAATTTCGAAACAGGGCAACTCACAGTTGCAGACCTTAATACCCAGTTGCAGAGCTTAACATCCAGCTAAAAACCAGTCCTTCGAACGCCATTCCGCCTGTACGGTAACCAAAGAGCAGAGTAAATCGAATAGCCAAGGTCAATAGGCAGCTGACGAAGCTGTCTATTGACCCAGGAAGGCACCCCCCGATTACTGTAAACCTGGGACAGACGTAGACAGATAAGTTGAAGCTTGGGACGATTTGCGTGAGATACAGACCGAACTGATTCTTTGGAGCACCGGGCGGGAATTGAACCCGCGAATACTGGTTTTGCAGACCAGCGCGTTAGCCACTTCGCCACCGGTGCTCTAGGCTCCGCCGCGCCGCAGTGAAGGGCCCGGCGGAGTGAATTTCCTGTTACAGATTACAACACTACGTTACTTCGGCTGTGCGGTTGTGCGCAGGTAAGGCTTCACGGTCTTGTAGCCCGGGAAGATCTTGTCTGCTTCTTCGTTCGAGACCGCGCCGGTGATGATGACATCTTCGCCTGGCTTCCAGTTCGCCGGAGTCGCAACCTTGTGCTTGGCCGTGAGTTGGATGGAGTCCAGAACGCGCAGGATCTCGTCGAAGTTGCGGCCCGTGGTCATCGGGTAGGCGAGCTGCAGCTTGATCTTCTTGTCGGGTCCGATGACGTAGACCACGCGAACGGTGGCGTTGTCGGCCGGGGTGCGGCCTTCGCAGCTATCGCCGGCTTCGGCGGGAAGCATGCCGTACAGCTTGGCAACGTTCAGGTCGGTGTCGGCGATGATCGGATAGTTCACATCGGCGCCGGTCACGTCCTTGATGTCCTGTGCCCAGCGGCTGTGGCTCTCTGCCGGATCGATGCTAAGGCCGATGACCTTGGCGCCGCGGGCAGCGAAGTCCTTCTCGAGAGCGCCTACAGCGCCGAGTTCAGTGGTGCAGACCGGAGTGAAGTCCTTGGGGTGCGAGAAGAGCACCGCCCAGTTGTCGCCGATCCACTCGTGGAAGTTGATCGGGCCTTGCGAAGTTTCCGCCTTGAAATCGGGTGCGGTGTCATTAATCCGGAGTGACATCTGCTTTGTTTCCTTCCTTGAAGTTCGTTCGTTTCCTATCGGGTCAAAAGCGGCCGAAAGTTGAAAACCCACCCGGCCTGCAGGCGTCGGGTGGGTTTCTGAGTCCTAATCTCTGAACTTGTCAGTTCGATTCGCTCATTCGCACACCCGCACCGGGCCACAGCAACAGCAGCGGCAGCAGCACATGCAGGAGTTGGCAAAACGAGTGATCATTAGCTTGATACAAAGCCTAGCGCCATGGGGAGGCCGGTGTCAAACCTGCGGAATATGGCAGAATTCTCCGGGGTCACAAGCATCCTAAAGCGCGAACGCGAAAAACGGAGGAATGAGAGCAATGGCGTGGACAAGGCGTGAATTTACCAGACTAGGTGCACTGAGTACAGCAGCCATCGCTGTTCCTGGTGCGGTTCCAGACATATTTGCACAACAGCAGGAGCGGGTCGGATTCGCCGTCATCGGGCTGGGTGTCATCGCCGACCACTTCATGCGGGGTGTGAAGCAGTCACAGCGTTGTAAGATCACGGCCTTGGTCAGCGGCCATCGTGACAAGGCCGAGCGTATCGCGGCGGAGTATGGCGTCCCCAAGGACTCGATCTATAGCTACGAGGACTTCGACCGCATCCGCGATAACAAGACGGTGCAGGCCGTCTATGTGGCTCTGCCGAACTCCATGCATGCCGAGTACACCATCCGCGCGTCCAAGGCAGGCAAGCACGTCTTTTGCGAAAAGCCCATGGCGCTGAGCTCCGCCGAGTGCCAGCAGATGATCGATGCCTGTAAAACCGCGAACGTGAAGCTGATGATCGCCTACCGCATGCAGTATGAGCCGCTGACGCTGAAGTGCATCGAGATGGTGCGCAGCGGAAAGATCGGCGATGTTGTCGCATTTGAAGGGCAGTTCGGCTTCAATATTCAGCCTGGCGTATGGCGTACGAAGAAGGCCTTGGCCGGCGGCGGCAGTGTCTACGATGTCGGCATCTATGCGCTGCAGGCGGCACGCATGTTCACAGGGGAGGAGCCGGTAGAGATCAAGGCCGTCGCCGGCACTGTGCACAAGGACGATCCGCGCTTTGCAGAGATGGAAGAGTCGGTCGAATGGAGCATGCGCTTTCCCAGCGGTGTGGTTGCCAGTTGTGCCTCCACCTACGGTGGGCAGATGGAGGGCTTCATGCGCGTTCACGGGAAGTCCGGAGCCTTGGAGATGGGGCCAACCTTCGGCTATGACGGCGTTACCATGCGAGGCCGGGCGAAAGGCGAGCACTGGGAAGAGAGCAATCCGGAAAAGGACCCCAAGCAGTTTGAGCGCGAGGCAGATCACTTTGCGGAGTGCGTTCAGACCGGGCGGACTCCAAAGACTCCAGGGGAGGAAGGGCTGCGTGACCTTACCTATATTGAGAAGATCTACGAATCAGCAGGTATCAAGCTATAAGGAGCAGTATGGCGGACGGCCGAGAAGAGCGGACGGAAGAAGAGGCCCGGCGCGAGTGGGAACGTACGCGGCGCGGAGGCCACGAACGTGACTACGACAGCGAGTACGACGGACCCGAAGGCGATCGGGAACGTGGCGGTTCTTAGCCAGGTTCAGACGCGATGACCAGGCTCCGGGCCACTCGAAAGGGTTGGCCCGGAGCACGCTTGTCTGGTCTGGGATTTCCTCTGTGCGCACACTAGCCTGTGGTTTGAGGGGCTAAGTATGAAATGCGTGTATATCTCCGCAGCCACTGATGCCATTGAAACCTTCGAGTTCGCCCTGGCCGAGGTAGATACTCCAACCTGCGGCGAAGGCGAGATTCTGATCCGTGTTCACGCTGCCGCCATCACGCCGAGTGAGCTCCTCTGGTCCCCCACAACCCATACGAAAGACGGCAGTCCCCGCGTCAGGCCTATTCCCGGACATGAGTTCTCCGGTACCGTCGCCGCGGTTGGCAGCGGAGTTGCGGGCATGGTGCCTGGTCAGGCCATCTTTGGCATGAATGACTGGTACGCCAACGGCGCACTGGCGGAGTTCTGTGTCACGCGGCCGGATATGGTTGCCACCTTGCCAAAGAACCTTTCCTTTGCAGCAGCAGCAAGCGTACCGATCTCAGCCCTTACCGCATGGCAGGGGCTCTTCGACCGCGGCGACCTCAGGGCAGGCGAAAAGGTATTGGTATTAGGCGGCGCCGGCGCAGTCGGAGCGTATGTTATCCAGCTTGCACGGATGCACGGAGCGGAGATTCTCGCGACGGCATCCGAGGGGAAGCACGACTTCGTGAAGAAGCTCGGCGCAGAACGCGTGATTGATCCATCGAAGGACAGGCTGGCAGACGTCGTCACCGGCATGGATCTCATCTTCGATACGGTCGGCGGAGATCTGTTGGAACAGGCATGGCCGCTGCTCCGGGATGGCGGGCGCATGGTGACGATCGTTGAAGAAAATAGCCAGGATCCCCGGCAACACGCCCCGCGCAAGCAGGCCGCATTCTTCATCGTGAACGGAGACCGCACACAGCTCTCCGACATCGCCATGCTGCTCGATGCCGGATATCTCACGCCCTATGTGGCTGCCGAGATCGGTCTGGAACGTGTGCCTGCCGCCTTTACCAGCCGGGAGATCCGAGGCGATCGCCCCGGCAAGGTCGTCGCTACCATCACGTAAGCGCCGGTTCGGACTTCACTTCCTTGTCCTTGTGCAGGCGATAGTAAGCCAGAAACTCTTCACGTGGCATGGCCTTCGCAAAGAACCATCCCTGGCCGTAGCGGACGCCGCGGCTGCGCAAATACTCCGCCTGTGCGGCTGTCTCAATCCCTTCAGCAATGATCTCGAGCCGCAGCTCATTGGCCATATCGATAATGTGGGCGATCACGGTGCTGGTGGCTGACTCAGTGCCGATGGCATCCACGAACGACTTATCGATCTTGAGAACGTTCAGCGGGAGTGAGTGGAGAAGGCCCAGGTTGGAGTAGCCGGTTCCGAAGTCGTCGACCGCGATGACGTGTCCCTGTGCCTGCGCGCGCATCAGCGTATCCCGGGCGGCAGTGGCGTTGATGAATCCACGCTCGGTCACCTCCAGCCAGATGCGGTCTGGAGGGATTCGCTTTTCGCGCAGCAGCTCAGCCAGCAAGGGCAGGGGACGGCCGGTCTCCACATCGTCCGCGCATAGATTGATGGCAATATGCAGGCCGGTTTCGCTGGAGAGGAAGGGATGCATATCGGCGATGGTCTTCTCCACAATCTGATCGGTAATCAGGCAGATGAGCTCGCTCTGTTCCACCACCGGGATGAAGATATTTGCGCCAACGATTGTGCCATCGGGGCGGTGCCAGCGTGCCAGAGCTTCCGCACCGATGCATCGGCCGGTCGCCAACTCGACGATGGGCTGATACCAGGGAATGAACTCTTTGCACTTGACGGCGATCTCCAGCTCAGAGAGAGGCGAGAGCCGGCGGCGTAATGCCCAGGCGATCAGGCCGACCATGAAGCTCGCCATCAGGAAGCCAAGAGGCAACAGCATCGCCTGCTGACGGCGAAAGTTCGCGCGGGTATAGGTGCGGCGTTCGATGGCTACAGCTATCCAGAGCGGTGTCCGGTAGCTGGAGTAGAGGAAGTTACCGGCCGCGCCGGGACCTGGATGATCGATCGCGTGACGAACAACTGCCGGGTCAGGATTGTTGAGCGTGGCCAGGATCTCGCCTTTGCTGTTCGCCAGGGCGAGGGTCATTTCATTGTCGACCAGAACGTCGACCATGCGGATGGGATCGACCAGCACGTTGTGCGAGCCATACTCGAAGCCGATCATGGGCTGGCCCCGGGTGATAACGGGAATCACGCGTGTGTGGACGCCAATGCCTTCGATCTCGTAGTCCGCCGCCCGCCGCGCAGGAGGATGCTCGACCATGCCCCATGAGGTGCAGACAAGATAGCCATCCTTGAAGAAGCCCACCTCATTAATGGCGCGGTGATTCATGGTGTATCGCCGCATGGCGTCAATGTGCGCCTGGGAGCAATCATGCCAATGCTGGGCCTCCACGTCCTTCAACGCTGCAATCGCGTCGTTGAGCGTGATGTTGGCCCGCATGACGGTCCAGTTGCCGTAGTCGGTGAGGTGGCGCTGTTCTGTCTCGATGGAGCGAGAGCGGCCAAGCAGATACATCGCCATCAGCGGAAGCACGGCGGCGGTGCAGGAGAGAAGTACGGCTCCGGCGATGAGACGGGATCGCTTCAGGGCATCTACTCCTCGTCGGTTATAACGCTCAAGGGTATATCACTTGCCCGCAATTCAAATCTATGGAGATGTACATGGCCCGTTCCGGGATACCCGGCAACAGGGAAAACGCTCTAGCCCATGTACATGCCGCCATTCACATCAAGCGTGTGTCCAGTAATGTAGCCGGCCTCTTCACTGGCGAGGAAGGCGACTGCGTAGCTAACTTCTTTGTCGGTGCCGGGACGGCCGAGCGGAATCTGTGTGCCGAAGAATGCTTTTTGCTCGTCGGAGAGGAGATGGGTCATGGCCGTCTCGACAAAGCCGGGCGCAACCGCGTTGACGGTGATGTTGCGGCTGGCAAACTCGCGCGCCAGCGCCTTGGTCATGCCGACCAGGCCGGCCTTTGAGGCGGCGTAGTTGACCTGTCCGGCTTGTCCGATCTCACCGACAACTGAGGTGATGTTGATGATCCGGCCCCAGCGGTTCTTCATCATCGGCGAGATCAGCGCCTGAGTTAGAAGAAAGCTTCCGGTCAGGTTGGTGGAGAGCACGGAGTCCCAATCGTCGCGCTTCATACGCAGGACCAGCGTATCGCGGGTAATGCCGGCATTGTTGACCAGGATCTCTACCTTGCCGAATTTGGCGATGATCTCCTTGGCCGCGGCCTTGATGGAATCCTCGGAGGAGATATCGAGAGCGAAGGCCTCGGCGGTACCGCCGGCCTCGCGAATCTCGGCTGCGACGGCCTCAAGCTTGTCGATCTGGCGTGCAGCCAGTGCGACGGTGGCCCCGTGATGGGCAAGTTCAAGTGCGCAGGCGCGTCCAATGCCCTGCGATGCTCCAGTGACGAGTGCGATACGGCCTTGAAGTGTCGGCATCTTTACTGCGGGTACTCCTTTTTGCTGTCAGTGCCGATTATAGGCGGGCTAACGCCGATGTAGACCTCCATCCGCCGCCCCGGAAAATGACCGGCGTATTCCAGATGCCGATTGGCTATGCTTGGAGGTGCCATGAGTGACGTCCGCCAGAACCCCACCGCATTTCCAGAGAACATGAACACGACCGAGGTGTATGCCATTCACGGCGCCGATCCTGAAGTGCTGGCCTATGCCATGGCCAAGTACTCACGCTCCGCGCTTTCGATGAAGGAGTCGTTGAAAGAGATCAGCACCCAGCGCGCCGAGCAGTTCCTCAACACGTTCTACTTTGCCTACGGCCATCGCTCCATCGCTGACCTGGCTCACGTCGCCTTTGCGATTGAACGACTGAGTCTGCTGGCTGCTATTTCGCTAGTGGATGAGCAGCGCTGGGACGGACAGGAGCGCTCGACCCGCTACCAGGACTTTAAAAAGAGCGGCTGGTATACGCCGGCACTCGGCGAAAAGACCGCCGAGTACACCGCTGCCGCGGAAAAGCTGTTCATCGCCTACGACCGCATCGGCAAGCAGATGCTGGAGGCACTGAAGGGAGCTATCCCGCAGCCCGCCGAGATGAAAGACGATGCCTATGTGCGCACACTCAAAGCACGAGCCTTCGATGTCGCGCGTTATCTGCTGCCGCTGGCGACGAATACCTCCCTCGGACAGATCGTGAATGCGCGCACGCTGGAAGGGCAGATTGCACGCCTGCTGGGATCGGAGTTTGCCGAGATTCGGCAGCTTGGCGAAAAGCTTCGTGAAGCCGCCAGCGGACCGGCATGGAACGTTCATGCCGATGAGGCCCGGGTGCTGTGCCAGGAGATCTCATCCGTGGACGGAATGTGCGGTGACCGCGCCCTGTCGGTCCTGGGCCGCGAGGTGAAGGTCTCGCCCACGCTGGTGAAGTACACCCAGCCCTCCGCGTATGAGGCATCGACAAAGCAGGAGCTGCGTGCCGCCGCAGCGGAGCTGATGCAGGGAGCTGCGATTGAGCCGGCTCCGGTGGTCGACCTGGTGGATGACTCCGAGGGACTTGAGGTAGAACTCGCAGCGTCCCTGCTGTATCCGCATTGTCATTACTCCTACCGTCAGATTCGCAATGCAGTCACCGGTCTCTCGAGCGCGCGACGCGATGCCATTGTGTCTCTGGGCGCAAAGCACCGTGGACGGCACGACGAGCTCACGCGTGCATTCTCTTCAGGACATGGCTTCGGTTTCGACATCCTGATGGACATCGGCGGCTTCCGTGACATGCACCGCCATCGCAAGTGCGTCCAGCTCATCCAGGACTTTACGGACGCGCACGGCTACGACATCCCCGAATGCCCAGGCCAGCCAACGCTGGCCGATGCAGGTCTGGAAGAGGAGTACCGGGCAGCCATGGAGGCCAGCTTTGCCGCCTACCGTGCGCTCCGCGACTCTGGTCTGCCGGAGGCAGAACAGTCAGCCCAGTATCTTTTGCCGCTGGGAACGCGAGTCCGCTCGCTCTTCAAGATGGACTTCGCGGAAGCCCTTTATATCAGCGAGTTGCGCTCGGGTGTCGCCGGACATTTCTCCTACCGCAATGTGGCTTGGGAGATGTATCGTGCCGTGGCTGAGCGCCATCCCTCGCTGGCGAGCTACTTCCGCACGGTAGACATCGACGAACCCATCGATCTGTTGAAACGTTAGGGTGGGTGAGGAATACCCCGTAAATTCAACAAAACGAAATCTTTACAGGGACAAGCATCAACGGGGAGCGCTTCGCGCTCCCCGTTTCACTGGCAACCAGCAACTAGCAACCAGCAACTGTCTTTGACACAGCCGCGACCAGCCTCCCGGTATACTGCAAAGGCAAGCCTCCTCACCAAATGACTGAAAAAATTATCAATTTTCTCTTGCCGTACATTACCGGCCTGATCGCCGCGCTGCACTATCCCGGCATTGCTCTTCTTATGGGCATTGAGTCGGCCTGCATTCCGCTTCCCAGCGAAATCATCATGCCGTTTGCCGGCTACGTGGTCTACCAGGGCAAGATGAGCCTCTTCTGGGCGGCCACCATGGGTGCGCTCGGCTGCAATCTCGGCTCGGTGGTGGCCTATTGGCTGGGAGCCTACGGCGGACGTCCGCTGGTGGAGAAGTTCGGGCGTTATGTACTGATGAGCAAGCACGACCTCGATCGTGTCGACCATTACTTCAAGAAGTACGGAGACATCACGGTGCTGATCGGCCGTCTGCTTCCCGTGGTGCGCACCTTTATCGCTCTGCCCGCCGGCATCGCAAGGATGCCGCAGCTCCGCTTCCACATCTATACCTTCATCGGTTCGTGGCCCTGGTGCTTTGCGCTGGCATGGGTGGGCATGAAGGCCGGCGAAAGCTGGAACGACCCTAACTCCACGCTGAAGAAGGTGTTGCACAAGGCGGATGCAGCGATCCTGCTGGTGCTCGTCGCCGGCATCGTCTGGTTCATCTGGACACACCTGAAGAATTCACGTAGCGAAGCAAGCGCCTAAAAACAGTTGCAAGTTAAAAGTTGAAAGTTAAAGAGGGACCTTGTGGTGAGGCAGGCGGTTTGCTTCTCCTGCAGGGTCCTTCCCTTTGGCGTATAGAAAAAGAGGGGTCCGTGGTGAGACCAGAACTTCAACGCACCACGGAATCCCTCTTTAACTTTTCACCTTCAACTTTTAACTCTTCAAAGGGGCCAGAGCCACGCTGCTCCGCGCACACCGGAGGAGTCGCCGTGCTTGGCATGGACCACGGGTGTGTCGACGCCGCCGCCGAAACTGTACTTTTCGATCAGCGCTGGAAGGTTCTCGTAGAGGCGTTTTGCCTTCGAAAGCCCCCCGCCCATGACGATCACGTCGGGGTCGAGGATGTGGATAACGTTGGAT
>NZ_JBFRCY010000035.1:0-15098 GCF_052113305.1 Terriglobus sp. YAF25 | reverse complement strand
GGTACTCCTGGTACACCCGCAGTGAGTTCCACGATGACCGGGCGGCCTTCTTCTCAACGGAATTCAATGGGCGGCAGGAGATCTTCTATCTCATCCGTGTCGTCAATCCCGGAGTCTTCCAGATCAGCCCGGCACACGTTGAGGCGATGTATCAGCCCAATGTCTCGGCGACCAGCGACGCCCTGCGGCTTGAGGTGCCGCAGCCATCCACCGGAGGTCCGCAATGAGCCTGTTGCGCGGCGCACTGCGTCGCTTCACCCTGAAGCTGCTCCTGCTCCAAATCGCACTGGGTGTCACGGCCTGCCTGCTCGTGACGTTGTGGTTGCGCCTGCCGGACGCCAGCGCGCTGCAGGTAGCGGCCTCATTTGTTCTGGGTCTGCTGCTCGTAGCCATCGCAACCGGAGGACAGTCGTGGATCGCACTCTGGCTGGCGCACGAAGAGCGTACGCGCAGACGCCTGTTGATCGGCGCCGCCTCTATCCTCGTCGCTGTGCTGCTGTGGTGCCTGCTCTCGCAGTGGATCACATCGTTGCACGCGGGCGACTCGCAGCGGGCCAGCTATCTGAACTCACGCTTCCCGCACGGTCTGCGGAGCTTCTTTACCTACAACCACATCTACCAGTGGTTGTGTAGAGCTCTTCAGCCTGATAGTGCGCCTCGGTTTTGTTGTACTTCTTGATGGCGCAGTGATCTCGCTGTTACTGGCGATTCTGGCGCAGACTCAGGCGATGCCGGACGGCACGCCGGAGGCCAGCCAGCCGCGCACGGAAGTGATTCCATAGCGGCCGATCAGCGCGCGCACCTTCGCTGCAGCCGCTGCGTGGGCCTGCTGGCTCTCGTGCTGTGTGGAGGGATTGCGCAGTGCTGTTTCCAGAGCTGCAGCCTGCATCGTCTCGCCGCTCTGCGTGCCGCCGGTCAGATACTCCACCAGGCCCTCACGCAGCCAGAGCGGAGCTTTGTCGCCAGCCTCTGACTCGACACACAGATGCAGGAACTCGTGCAGCAGCACGCTGTCTACCTGGTTGCGGAGGATGCTCCATGGCTGCAGGACCACGATGTTCCCACGCGTCGCGGCCAGCAGCCAGCCGGGAGAAGCGGTCATCTGGCGGAAGATCTCTACCGACGGTGCGGCGACGATCTCAGGCGTCAGCGTCTTCTGCATGGGGAAGCGTTTGGCTGCCTCAGCCCAGGCATGTTGAATGGCTGCTTGATACGCAGCGTCGTTGCCAACGGATCGTATCCGCAGCGGACCATTGGAGCTTTGCTGCCAGCCGGCATCATTCGGTGTAACGCCCACGGAGACTCCGGTGAAGTAGTACTCGACGATTTCGCGGGCGGACTTTCCTTGAGCCGCCATCTCGCTCGCGCCCGCCTGGCATAGGCCAACGCCATGCCCGTGGCCGTGTCCATCAAAGACCACGACGTCATTTCGTACGGCAACGTCGTACAGATCGCTGCGGACTCGGTTCCATCCGAGTGCCCGTCCAATCGCCAGCCGCAGTGAACTGGCGGCGACAGAGAAGCGTGTGCCGTCCTGGTCGACGAGATCGAGTTTGAGCACACGATGAGAAGGGCTGCGTTGGGTCACACGCAGATCCGCGAGCTGGGCCGGGACCTTCCAGCCCTCTGCRTGTGCGATCTCCATGAGCTGAGCTGTGGGGACTTCCGTATGCCAGGCGGCTTTGTCACGGCGGATGCAGAAGGTATCGGGATGCGCCGCAAGATATTTCGCAGTGCGAAGGGTTGGCCATACGGCGCCTGCGGCCTCGGTCTCGCCGCCGCAGTGCTGGCTGAAGAAGACCTCAGCTCTGCGCCCATGGAACCACATGGTTTCGCCTGTGCTGGAACGTACGGCTGTCTCGATGCTTGCGGAGATGCGGCCCAGGCGCATCGCCTGGCACTGCGTACTATCGCATAGCTCTGCCGGCAGATGTCCGGCTCTCGGCTTCCAGTGCCTGCCGTTCAGAGCATAGGTGCGAGCCGCGATCGCCAGGGCCTCCAGCGCTTGTGGTTTCTCGCTGGGAGAACCCTCCGCAGCAACCACGGCAGCAACGTAGCGTTCACTCGGAAGCGAGAGGACGATATCTATCCCGTTGGTAGTAGCGCGCAGATGCCACAAACCGGTTGCATTGCGGGTCTCTTTGGAAGCATCGTCGGTGACGCGGACGGGGCCCCCGGCAAAGATCTCCGCCTTTGTGAAACGGACTGGTGTGGTGAGGGGACGATGGACACAGGCGGCACAGGTTGCTGTCCATGCGCCCTCACCGGCGGCTGCCAGTGTCACAGCACGGACTGCGTGCGTGGCGAACATAGCGACGGTGACATCGCGGCCCCCGCCATCGCTTTGCGCCATAGCCAGTGCCGGAAGAAGCGTCAGCAACCAGACTGCTTTCAACGTGCCGTCTCCTCAAAGAATCGGTGAGCCAGCCTTGCTGCCGTGCCGCCATCACCCCGCGGAATGTAGATGACGACGATCCAGCGTTCGGGAACCACGCCGGCGAACCATCCGTGTGTCCAGCTTTCGCCGGGATTGCGAGCGGTACCAGTTTTACCCAGAATGGTCATTCCTCTGGTTGCCGCCGGGTTCGCCATGCCGCGTTCTACCGATGCCTGCAGCCCGCGTTCGACAACGCCGCCCTGAGGCAATCTCTGGAGCAGGGAACGGTAAGCCCGAGCGAGTTCCAGTGGCGACGCTGAACTGCCCCAAAGACCCAGCACCGCAAGCTGTCGCTGATCGACACCCGCGCCGCGCAGGTTCTCATGTGGCAGCGCCGTCGTGGCAATAGCCTGTTCGACGTCGTCGGCAGGCATCCGCCTTGCCAGAGCCGCAAACCAGGTGTTGCAGGACTCAGCCAGGGCATTCTCTGCATCGAAGAGCGGTTCATCCGCCGGATGCGTGCAAGGCACACTGCGACCCCCGATATGCAGATCGCGGCGGCAGTACACCTGGGTCTGCGGCTGCACGAGCCCGTGTTGCAGGGCATAGTTCAGCACAAATGGCTTCATGGTGGAACCCGGAGTACCTCGCCTTGGTAGGCCTTCCTGCGCGAGTATCTTTCCGGAGACGGCGTCCAGCACGACGGCGGAGGCCTGCGTGCTGGACAGGGCATTGTGCAGCGCCACACTCGCCGTCTCGGCCCGTAGTGCGGCTGCGGAAAGCAGGAAGATGGCGAGTGCTGATGATCGACCTCGCATCATCTGTATCGCGGCAGGAAGAGCGAGAAGACCGTGCCGCTGTGGCCTGGACGATCACTGGAATAGAACCGAAGCACGCCTTCATGCTTACCGACGATGCCGAAGGAGATCCAGAGGCCCAGTCCGGTGCCGTTGATTTCCTTAGTGGTGTAGAAGGCCGTGAAGATACTCCTGCGTGTCGTCTCTGACATGCCGCTGCCGCTATCGGCCACCGTGATGCGCAGACCTCTGCGACCCGTCTTCCAGTCGGTCGCTTCACGGCTGCGGATCAGAACCCGRCCACCGCCGCTTTTCATTGCATCGATGGCATTGCCGATCAGGTTATTTAGAACCTGCCGGATATCGTTCTCGAAACACTGCACCGGCTCCGCGCTGTCATGCTCTTCCACCAGACGAAGGTTGGAGTTCGTGAGCCTGCCCTGATAGAGAGCCACAACCGGCTTAAGCAGATCTACTGCCGTAACCCAGGTCGGCTTTGTGGCCTGGCGATGAAACCGTAGCGTCTGCGAGGCAATCTGCGAAACCCGCATCAGTTCCTTTTCCGCCAGTGTCAGGGCATCGGCTGCCTCCTGCGGCAGGCCTTCGGTATGCTGCGCAAGATAGAGCAGGTTGGTAATCGCTTCCAGCGGGTTGTTGATCTCGTGCGAGATGGAGCTCGCGAGCCTGCCTACAGCAGCCAGCTTCTCGCTCTGGATCAACGCCTGCTCCGCTCGCTTCTGAGCTGTGGTCTCCATGATGACCGCGCCAACAGCTCGCACGACACCGTCTTCGCCCCGCACCGGCATGTAACTCACCGTCCAGTAGCGATGCAGTCCAGGACGTGTGGAGAGCTCGCCTTCCAGCATGACATTGCGAATGGTCTCGCCCGCGGCCACTCTGCGCAGAATCGGCTCACACGCCGGCCATAGATCGGGCGCAATCTCGCGAAAGGGACGGCCGATGATCTGTTCCTGCGGCAGGCCGATCACGCCTGTCTGTACATCGTTCACCCGCAGATAGCGAAACTCATCCGCTGAATAGAGAGACAATCCGATGGGCGCAGTCTGATAGATGGCTTCCAGTTCGGTCCATTGCCGGTATGCCTCGCGCCGGCTTGCTTCCAGCGCGGCCTCGGCCTGTTTGCGTTCCGTGATGTCAGCGATAACTCCAAAGCGATAGCGGCGGCCGCTTTCACGGTGGGAATAGCGAGCGCGCAGCCAGACCCATCGCACATTTCCTTCTACACGCTCGACCCCAGCGGGAAAGATGCGCGATTCATATTCGATGCTGCTGTTGTGCAGCTCTGAGGTTTGTACAACGTCCAGAATCCCATCCCGGTCCTCCGGGTGCAGATGTTCGACCCAGCGATCGAAGGTCCAGTCTTCCGGAGTTTGATCGTAGCCAAAGATCCGTGCGAACCGATGTGAGATCTTGATGTGCGGCGCGCCAAGCTCGTAGGCATAGTATCCGAAGTTCGCCGCTTCCATGGCTAATCGCAGGTTCTCTTCGCTCTCTCGCAGCTCCTGCAACGTGGCCAGATGAACCGTCGACTCCCAGCACCGGGCCGCGACCTGTTCGATGAGATCAATCTCCTGGGAAGTCCAGTGCCGTGCTTGCTGGCTATGGACAGCCAGCGCAGCAGCCAGAGGTTGGTTTTTCGGCACAGGGACGCACACCAGCGCCTGCACCTCCGCCTGTCGATAGGACTCTCGCGACGGGGCTACTCGTGGATCGGTCTCGGTGTTTTCGATCACGAAGGTCAGACCCGCGCGCAACGAGGTCATTGCTGCTTCTGAGAACTCGCGCGGCCGGATTGCGGGAGCAGGAAATGTGAAGTGCTCCTGATCTTCTCCGAACGAAGATAACTCATGGTCCTGCTGGTTCAGCTCTGCATAGATACAACGCGATGCCCGAAGATCGTCGCGCAGCATGCTACAGGCTATCCGCGTCACCTCTCCAGCATCGGTGAGCGAAGCCACCGCAGCATCCAGCCGGTCAAGGAAACGGGCGCGGCGGTGAGAAGTCGGAATGGAGGGGGCCGGCTGGGTCATGGATATATTCGTTGAACGATGATACGCACCCTTCCGTAAGGCAAATCAGAAACACGCAGGGAAATTCTCAGGCTAGAGCATTTTTCCTGTRGGTGTARTGCAGGGCTTGTACATCTATGGGCGTTTTCCTCAATGAAAACGCCGCTGCACGCYYCTCWCGGGATACCCASCAACAGGAAAAATGCTTCAATTCCCCTCAAAAATATTCAGCGGCCATGCGTTGCCACGATGGCCAGTCATGGCCCGTGTTGTCGCCCCAGACATCGAGCCTTACCGGAATTTCTTTCTGCCGCATGATGGCCGCGAGCTTTTCATTCTGGTCCCAGCACTGGTCATGGACGCCAGTTGCCAGAACATAGACGTTCTTCCGGTAGCGATCCAGGTACCAGGGATCATGCAGGTTTGGAAGAAAATGATTGGGGAAGAGCAGATAGACATCCTGATCGTAATAGCCATGCAGGAAGGCTGTGAGATCGAAGGCGCCGCTCATCGACAACGTACCGGTGAAGACATCCGGGTGCCGCAAGGCCATGCTGACCGCGTGAAATCCGCCGAAGCTGCAACCGGCCAGCGCCAGTTGCGGGGCATGATTCTTCTGGCGCACCAGAGCCCGCACCTCCTTCAGGATGTATTGCTCATACTGCAGATGCCGTGCAACACGCCAATGTGCAGGGGCACCGCGGTTATACCAGCTTTCGGCATCGACTGAGTCTACACAGAAGAGCTGCAACTGTCCGTGGTGGACCTTTCGGTGGACAGCTTCCACCATGCCGCGGTCTTCAAACTCGTAAAAGCGACCCTGGGAGGTTGGGAAGATAATTGCCGGCATGCCTCCATGACCGAAGATCAACAACTCCATCTCGCGTCCTAACTCAGGCGAGAACCATTTGTGATATTCCCGATTCATAAGGGCCCTCTCCGCTCTCCTAGGCTGAAGCCATCCTAACCTCAGGGTGTGTCATCAAACTCCTGTCGTCAGAGCATTTTCCTGTTGCTGGGTATCCCGGCAGTGTCGTGCAGTGGCGTTTTCATTGCGGAAAACGCCCATGGATGCCGAAGCCCTACACTACACCTGCAGGGAAAATGCTCTATTCGGGAGTTTTACTATCGTCGCGCCGTATCCGCCAGAGGACCAATTCAAAGAAGAGACAGCAGCGCTTGATCGAACACCGCGCCTTCACCGCTATGCAGGCTTTCGCTCCCGGCACCTGCCCGGCGACCGGGAGATCTTCGTGTATCTTCCACCGCAATACTTTGAGCAGCCGGAGAGGCGGTTCGCCACCTTGTACCTCCATGACGGCCAGAACCTCATCGATCCGCGGACCTCGCATATCCCCGGACAGACCTGGCGGGCACACTACACCGCCGACCGGTTGGCCGCTGCCGGCAAGATAGAGTCGCTGATCTTGGTCGGGATCTTTCACGCCGGAGTTCGCCGCATCACCGAGTACACGCCCTCCTCCGACCCCCAGTTAGGTGGCGGAGAAGGGGAAAATTACGCACGTTTTCTCGTGGAAGAGCTGAAACCTTTCGTCGACAGCCGGTACCGAACCCTTCCTGAAACGGAACACACAGGGCTTGGGGGATCCTCGCTCGGAGGGCTCATCTCCCTCTGGACCGGGTTCCATTTCCCCGGAATCTTTGGCCGTCTGGCGGTATTATCCCCCTCGCTCTGGTGGACTCGCCGCAGCATCTTTGACGACGTGGAGAGGCTCAGCCCGGAGCCTAAGCCGCGCATCTGGTTGGACATAGGTCTGCTCGAGGGCGGGCGCCACGTTCGCAATACCGCAGCCATGGCAGCCCTGCTTCGCCGTAAGGGCTGGGATGGGACGCACCTGCGATACCTGGAGGAACCGGCCGGCACCCATTCGGAGGAGGCCTGGGCCGCCCGTCTGGGCGATGTGCTGCGCTTTCTCTTTCCCGCCTGATGCCATTGCGTCGCGGAGGCGAGTTGCGAGATACTTAGATGTTGGGAATGACGGGCCATGGCCCTGTAGCTCCCGCGTGGGCCCGCGACCGGCACAGCCGGCCTGCCCAAATCAAGAAGAGAGATTGAGGAATTCCTGTGCTGATGATTCGTCTCGCGCGTTTTGGTGCGCGCAAGCAGCCCTACTACCGTGTTGTTGTGATCGAGAAGGACCGCGCCCGCAATGGCCGTTCCGTGGAAGTAGTGGGCACGTACAACCCCCGTACTAATCCTGCCTCGGTCAACCTGAACCGCGAGCGCATCGACTACTGGACCAGCAAAGGCGCCCAGATGTCTGAGATCGTCGCGAAGCTTTTTGCGAAGACCCCCGTTGCGGCTTAGGTTACTTTTGCCGGTGGCCTAAAGTAACGAGGTCTCCGGTGCCTAAAAGCAAAACATTCGCACCATTTCGCTTGTTCGTTTGGCGGCCTGCTCACGTAAACTTCTCGCAACAGTTCCCTTCCAGACGGAAGTGATCTGGCAACAGCGGGCTGGCCGTGTATTAACCCACTCGGCTGGTTCGTATCGCTGCCGGGACTCTGCAAGTAGCAGTGTGCTCGAAAGATCCCAAAAGAGGGACAAGAGCCGCTGTGAAGAGTTCAGGAGGCGTTTTACTCCCAAGAGGTGTGTGTGATGAGTCAGGCTGTGCAATCGGAGCCTTCAGGCCCAGTAGAAAGTATGCGGAACCTCGTTCTGGAGATCGCCCGCGCGTTGGTCGATAAACCGGACGAAGTAGTTGTCGATACCTTGGAAGACGACGGAGCAACAGTACTCCAGCTCCGAGTCGCGGTTGGAGACGTTGGTAAAGTGATCGGCAAACAAGGACGGACGGCAAGATCGTTACGTACCATCCTCGGTGCCGCCAGCATGAAACTCCAGCATCGGTTCGCACTGGATATCGTCGAGGAAGATGAGGATGAAGGCGAAGTGGAATAACCCACAAGCTCAAGTCCTGTTCCAATAACAGGAAGCGGCGTGCGTGTGCGCACGCCGCTTTTTCGTCTCAATTTGCGATGTCTGGTTTGCCTTCCTTCCGCGGCGCTGATAATTGTCAGCGCTTATAGACCTGTCCGTTCTTCATGACGAAGGCGACTCGGGTCAATGCGGAGATATCGTCCAACGGATTGCCTGGTACGGCGATAACGTCGGCCCATGCTCCCGGTCGAAGTGTGCCTATCCGGCCCTCCCAGCCCAGAAGCCGGGCGCCATGGACATAGTCCGCCTGCAACACCTCGGCGGGCTTCATCCCATACTCGGCCATGAGCACCATCTCGCGCGCCTGCGTGCCATGGGGGAACGGGCCGACGTCTGAGCCGACGGCGAAGGGAACCCCTGCCGCCATCTGCTTCTTGAACTCCGCGATGTGGAACTGGTTCCCGGCATGGCGGCTGGCGGCGGCCGCTGGAGTTGACGCGTGCTGCTCGAAGTACTCGCTGATGGCAAAGGTCGGCACGGCGTAGATCTGTTTCTCGCGCATCAGCCGCATGGTCTCCGGCGCGAGTTGATCGGCGTGGTCGATCGAGACGACTCCAGCGCGTACGGCAAACAGCGCCGCCGGATCGGTGCTGCAGTGCACGCCGATAGTTGCTCCCTGGCGGCGAGCCTCGTCGACTGCCGTCTTGAGCTGATCCTCCGTGTACTGATATGGAGACGAGAAGACTCCATCGCGCAGCCGGTCGCTTCCCGTGGCGTAGATCTTGATGAAGTCCGCGCCCTCCTTGAGCTGCTGGCGGATCACCCGCACCAGGTCGTCCGCCGTATCGGCATAGGTCGCGTTTGAGGGAACGTGCAGCTCCGGGTTGTAGTGGACCGCGTCTTCATGGCCGCCAGTGATGGAGATGGCGTTGCCGGAGACGCGCATGCGTGGCCCCGGAATCAGGCCGCTGTTGATGGCATTGCGGACGGCGGAGTCGGCTGAACCTGCACCTTCGGTTCCCATATCGCGCTCCGCGGTGAAGCCGGCAAGCAGATCCTGTTTTGCGGCTTCGGCGGCCAGCAGCGTGCGCCGTGGAACGGACTCCTCGAAGGTCTGTGCATCCTCCGCGCCGGGATGAAGAAACAGATGCGTATGTGCATCGATGAGGCCGGGCATCAGTGTTCGATCGCCGAGATCGATCACCTCCGCCCCCGCTGGACGCTCGACACGCGTGCCGGAAGCAGCGATATGGTCGCCCTCGACGAGAATCTCTCCCGGAGTAAGGATGCGGCCGGTCTCGGCCTCATACAGCCTGGCCGCATGCAGAACCGTTTGCTTTTGCTGTGCGAGAAGAAGGGAAGAGGAAAGAAGAAGCGTCGCCAGTATCGTCTTCATACGAAGACAGTTTCAAACCACGAAGGCGTCTTGACCAGCAAAAAGTGTCTGGGCGTGTACCGCGAATCTCAAGTAGCCCATGCTCTGGGTGCCCATTCACGCAAAGCGTGAGTGGGGTATTCGAGCTGTGCTCGAACCGCTTTTAGTCAACCAGTGTATGGGATATCCGCTACTGCTTCTGCAGCCACTGCCCAAAGGTGTAGCCATGATGCATCACCACCAACACGGCGGCGACGAGCAGAATGCGCCATGCAAGGCGGCGCGCCTTCTGATGAAATTCTGGGCTGAAGTGCATTTGCTATAAGGATAGCATCGTCAGCCGGCCTTCTCGGTCAACTCCGCCCAGCGGGCATAGAGCGTTTCCATTTCGGTCTGCGCTGTCTCCAGCTCCGCCAACGTCGCTTGCAGCTCGTTGGCGTTGGTGGCCACGGCATGGTCTTCCAGCTTCGCTTTCAGTGCGGAGACTCGTTCGTCTGCCTCCTCCACACGCTGCTCGATTGTGGCAAACTCGCGGGCTTCCAGATAAGAGAGCTTTTTCTTCTGCGCGCGGACTTCGGTTGTTGCGGTCTCTTCGCGGACGGGAGTGGCGCTGCTGGGCTGCTCTTTCCGGTTCTTCCACTCCTCCCACTGGCTGTAATCCGCAAACTGGGCGGCGTCACCCTCGCCGTCCAGGCCAAGCACGGTCGTGGAAACCCGGTCGAGAAGATAGCGGTCGTGAGTGACCAGCACCAGGGCTCCGGGAAACTCAAGCAACGACTCTTCCAGAATCTCGAGCGTCGGAATGTCGAGGTCATTCGTCGGCTCGTCCAGAAGCAGCAGGTCGGCCGGTTCGAGCATCAGCCGTGCGATCAGCACGCGAGCGCGCTCACCGCCGGAAAGGCGATCCACCGGTTGGTTGAGCTGTTCACCGGTGAAGAGAAAGCGGTTGGCCCAGCTCGCAACATGGATCTGGCGGCCGTTGAACGTGACGGAGTCTCCGCCGTCTGGTGTCAATGCCTGTTTCAACGTCAGGGACGAATCGATCTCGCGAAGCTGGGAGAAGTAAACCGTGCGCAGGAACTCAGCCCGCTTGATGGCGCCTGAGGTCGGCTGAATCTCGTTCCGCAGCAGACGCAGCAGGGTGGTCTTGCCGCTGCCGTTAGGGCCGACCAGCCCCACGCGTGTTCCGGCCGTGAAGGTAAAGCTCAGATCGCGGAAGATGGTCTTGCCGCTGATCTCATAACCGAGGTTCTCCAGTTCAATCAACCGCTTGGTCTTGCGGTCGGAGGCGGTGAAATCAATGTCGGTGGTGCGGGTGTTGGTGCGCGAGTTCACGTCCGCAAGCTGCCCGATCAGTTCATTCGCCTTATCGATGCGCGCTTTGCTCTTGGTCGTGCGTGCCTTAGGACCGCGGCGCAGCCAGTCAATCTCGGTGCGGACGCGGTTCCGGAGCGCCTCCTGCTCCCGTGACTGGGAGGCGAGGTAGCTCTGCTTCTCTTCCAGAAAGCGTGAGTACGATCCGCGCACGCGTAACAGACCTTCGGCGTAGATGCGGTTCAGCTCGATGATGTCGGTGACGACGTTTTCCAGGAAGTAGCGGTCGTGCGAGATGGTCACGACGGCATAGGGCGCCTGCTGCACCAGGTCTTCCAGCCACTCGATGCCTTCGAGATCCAGGTGGTTCGTCGGTTCGTCCAGCATCAGCACATCGGGATGAGTAATGGTGGCCTCGGCGATGGCAAGGCGCTTGCGCCAGCCTCCGGAGAGGGAAGCGGCCTCGGAATCAAATGAAGGGAATCCGGCTCGGCCCACCGTCTCATGCAGACGCCCATCGTGCTCGTCCTCGGAGACTCGGGCATTGGCGAGGGCATCTTCCAGTACCTGGCGAACGGTGCGTCCAGGTGCAAACTCCGAGTCCTGGGCCACATAGGCGACGCGGGCACGCTTGCGGCTCGCCACCTCGCCGGAGTCCGGCTCCTGCTGCCCACCCAGGATCGAGAGCAACGTCGACTTGCCGGCGCCGTTCGGCCCGATCAGGCCGATGCGGTCGCCATCCGAGATGGTGAACGAGATATCGCGAAAGAGTGGCAAGGCCCCAAAGGCCTTACTGATGGTGCGTGCATTCAGAATCGGAGGCATTACTTCTCTAGGATAAATTCCCAGGAGCTTTCCCCTCTAAGGGGAGCCCCAGCGCGACCCCTTTTTGTCATTCGCAGGGACCGGGGTCCCCGGCCAGCTTCGCTGGCTGGGGTAAAGCGACCGGGTGCCCTGCCAGCTTCGCTGGCTGGGGTAAAAGGGAAGCGGAGAAATCTGCTTCTCTACCGACTACTTTCGACAATCATCCAGGGGCAGGGCGACGCGCGCTGGGCCGTACAGGTTCCGGGAGTCAAACTGGTCGCCGTTGCCGATTGCTACGACGGCCGTCTGGCGCACAGCAAAGAGCTCTGGGGCAGCGACGTCTTTACCACCCGTGACTACAAGGAGATTCTTGCCCGTCCTGATGTCGACGCGGTGCTTATCGCAACGCCCGACCACTGGCACAAGCAGGCCGCCGTGGATGCCATGAAGGCAGGCAAGGACGTCTATCTCGAAAAACCGATGATCCACGTCTACGAGGATGGTCCGGAGATCGTCCGCACGGCAAAGGAGACCGGCTGCATCCTGCAGGTTGGCAGCCAGCGCGTCAGCTCTGTCGTTTATGCCAAGGCCAAGGAGTTGCTCGCCGCGGGCGCTATCGGCAAGCTGAATACCATCAACGCCCGCTGGGACCGGAACTCGTCGATCGGCGCCTGGAACTACACCGTTCCTGTGGATGCCAGCCCGCAGACCTGCGACTGGCCGCGCTTCCTGGGTTCTGCTCCGAAGCATGAGTGGAGTCCCGAGCGCTTCTTCCAGTGGCGCAAATGGAAAGACTACGGTTCAGGCGTTGCCGGTGATCTGTTTGTCCACCTCTTCAGCGGAACGCACTTCATTACAGGATCGAACGGACCCACGCGGGCGATGGCGACCGGCGCGATCCGTTACTGGAACGATGGCCGCGATGCCAACGACGTGCTGCTGGCGCTCTTCGACTATCCCGAGGGCTTCAACCTCAGCCTGCGCGTGAACTTCGTAAACGGTGGTGAAGAGAGCGAAGGCTTCCTCTTTACCGGCGACGAGGGAACGATGGAGATCGCCGGCAACACCGTGACCGTAACCCGCGTTCCGCACGAGAAGGAGCCCGGCTTTACCGTGAGCACCTTTAGCGAAGCGATGCAGAAGGAGACGTTCGCTGAGTATCGCAAGAAGTATCCGGTCACCCATCCCGAGGGAGCGCCTCCGCAGACGATCCAGAAGTTCTCCGCCGAAAAGGGCTACGCGGACAACTACGATCACTTCCGGAACTTCTTCAACTCGGTACGAACCCGCAAGCAGCCTGTCGAAGATGCCACCTTTGGCTTCCGTGCAGCGGGCGCTGCGTTGTTAGCGAACCGCAGTGCTGAGAAGGGCTCCATCGTTCACTGGGACCCGGCCAAGATGACGCTGGGTTGAGACTTCCAGGCCGGTGCGTGCGTCTCAGCACGCACCGGTAATTACCCCCTATGCGAAAGTGACTCGGTTCGGGTAGGATTCCGTTCGCAGTCTTGAAGAGGGGAATTTCGGGTCCGTGCCTGAGACGACTCATTTTGTAAGCTCTGGAGGCTATACACCGATGAAGAAGCTGTTTTCGATTCCACTGCACCTTGGCGCCGCTGCCCTGATGCTGGCGGCTCCGATGGCCGTCTCGCAGGCCGCCCCGGCCGGTCAGGCAGCCCCTGCGTTTCCGCCAGGGTTCAATCCGCGAGGTTCCGCGCCGTATGACTACGCCGACAACACTGGCTTCACGCCTCTCTTCGACGGCAGCAGCCTGAAGGGTTGGGACGGCGATACCTCGCTGTGGTCTGTCAAAGATGGCGCCATCTACATCCACCCCAGCTGCGAGCACCCCACCGGTACGGTGTATCTGATCTGGCAGGGAGGCGAGCCTGCCGACTTCATCTTGAAGTACGACTTCAAGGGTACAGAGCGTGTGAACGGCGGTATGCAGTTCCGCAGCTATCTCTCGGAGAAGCCGACGGGTACCGTCTATCCGCCACGTCAGCGGATGGGCGGCGGCGGGGCTCCTCGTCCTGCTGGAGCAGGCGCAGGGTCTGCTGCCGGCGCTGGGCAGGGCGCAGCTCGTCAAGCCGGTGCGCCGCCGCGTCCGCCGGCATGCGCGAACCCTGGAACTCCTCCAAGCAAGGAGTCGCAGGCCAAGTGGGATCTCTTTGGACCGCAGGCGGATTTCGACGCCGGCAACATGTGGTCAGGTATGTTCTACGAGCAGGGCGGCCGTTCCATCATCTCGCCCCCGGGACACGCCATCCTCGCCGAGCCAGGCAAGCCGACCCTCACCACGGCAACCATCGCGGAGAAGGACCAGTTGAATCAGTGGTTTAAGAAGGATGACTGGAACTCGTTCATGATCATTGCCAAGGGCAACACGACTCAGATCTTCATGAACGGTCACCTCGTCACCTCGTTTGTCGATCTCGACCCGAAGTACTTCCGCGCCAGCGGCAAGCTCGGTATCGAAGTGGAATCGATTGGCGAGTATTCGGTAAAGAATGTGTACCTCAAGGAACTGAAGTAACCTAAGCTAGGGTGTGTCATCAAACTCSTGCCGTCRGCGCCGGGAGCRGATTTTTWCRAGATCGAGGAGTGAGGAGAGAACTGTAGCYGGTCTACTGGAACGACGAGGGACGAAGAGATCGGGAAAATCTGCCCCGGCCCTTGGGTTGCGGCGCAAATTCGCCCATACTTCGTTTTCGTCCTCGACTGTGGACCCGCCACAGCCTTCGGCCTCCGCCTCGTCTGGACAATTTTGCGCTCGCAACGCTGACGACAGGAGTTTGATGACACACCCTAGCCATCAAGGCGCCAGCATCGCCCCGCCTCGTGCGGGGCGTTGGCGTTTTCGGGAGAGATCGAATGCTGGCGGACCGGCGGGAACGCTTCAACGCGGGATTTAGCTTGGAAAAGTACAGCCAGTTGCAGCGGCTGATGGACCAGCGCACACGTGCCAGCGTCCAGTTCCGCATGGCGGAGACGCCATGTTTCTTCACCCCGGAGACGCTCGACGAGATGGTGCAGGCGGGGGAAGAGCTCACCCTGCAACTGACCGAGAACCCGGAATATATGCGGGACTCCGCGGCAACGGTGCCACAGCAATACCGTGTGCCGCAGGAGAGCCGCCGGCCTCTCTTTCTGGCCATCGATTTCGGTCTGGTTCGCGAGCCGGACGGTAAGCTGCGGCCTCGCCTGGTTGAGATGCAGGCTTTTCCTTCGATCTTCGGCTATCAGGCAGCCCTGTCCAGTGCCTACGCGGAGGTCTTCGGGATCGACGACTGCTCCTGGTTCCTGGGCGGCCTGGACGATGCCGGGTACTGGGAGTTGCTGCGGCAGGAGATTGTCGGCTCCCATGACCCGGAACAGGTGGTTCTCGCCGAGGTGACTCCCACCGAGCAGAAGACGCTGCCGGACTTTCACATCCATGCCGACCGCCTCGGCATCCGGATCGTGGACGTAACCGCGCTGAAGCGGCGGGGCGGGGGGCTGG
>NZ_JBFRCY010000034.1:0-14474 GCF_052113305.1 Terriglobus sp. YAF25 | reverse complement strand
CCCTCCTCCTGATGCTCTTTGGCTCCCGCACTGCGGCACACGCCAATGACATCCCCACCGGCATAAAGCCGGTTCCCAGCCGTCCTCTTGAGCAGTACCGCCTGCGTCTGCATCATCTGCATACCGGCGAGGACATCGATGTGGTCTACAAGATCGGCAACGAGTATGTCCCCTCGGGCATTGCGAAGCTGAACAGCTTTCTACGGGACCATCGCACGGGTGATGTTGCCCACTATGACCCGAAAGAGTTTGACGTGCTGCACACGCTGCTTGCCCGTCTTGGACGGCCCAACAACGTGATCGATATCGTCTGCGGCTATCGCACGCCGTGGAGCAACAACTTCCTGCGCGGCCGCACTGCGAATACGGGCGTGGCGAAGAACTCGCAGCATGTGCTGGCCAAGGCAATCGATATCCGTGTCCCCGGGATCACCACCGCGAAGCTGCGTCAGACGGCGCTGAGCCTGCATGCCGGAGGTGTTGGGTATTATCCCGTGTCGCAGTTTGTGCATGTGGATGTGGGTCCGGTGCGGCAGTGGACCTACGGTACTGCGCATAACGATTAGTTTAGAGACGAAGGCCCATTTTATAGCCCCGCAAGTATCCCACCCATCGCGATATCACCCCAGCGAACAAGTTCGCCGGGGACCCCGATGTGCGATGGATGGGGCACCCGTATTGGCGCTCTTATTGATTTCTCCTAAACGGTCTCGCCTGGTGCGGTTTTGGGCTTTACCTCTTCTTTGAACCAGGGATAGGGATATCCCTTGCTCAGGACGTCTTCGAGCTGTTTGTCGTATTGGTAGACATCGTCATAGAAGTGGATGTCTCCATCCTCCGCGACCAGGGCCGTGGCATAGAAGATCACTACCGGGAGCGGCTGTTTCAGCACGACAGTCTTGTTGTCTGGGCCATTGTTCATGGCGTCGTGGATCTTCTCTTCTGTCCACTCCGGCTGATTCTGCAGAACCCAGTTAGCAAGCTTCTCCGGCTCCTGCAGACGGATGCAGCCATGCGAGAAGTCGCGCTTGGAGTTGGCGAACAGCTGCGTCGCAGGCGTGGAGTGCATGTAGACGTCGTACTGGTTGGGAAACATGAACTTCACCAGACCGAGAGAGTTCTTCGGCCCTGGTTTCTCGCGGACAATCACGCGGCCCTGCGCAATGGAGTCAGCGTTATAGCTCGTGACCGGCTGGCCCTGGGCATTCACGACTTCGAAGTTCTTCTTTCCCAGATATCCCGGATCTTTCGCGACGTGTGGAGCGATCTCCTTGCGCGCAATGTTGGTCGTCACCGTCCAGYAGGGACGGAAGACGATGTACTTCATCTTCTGCGTAAAGACCGGCGTCTGGTGCTGACCGATGAACTGGCCGACGACGACACGCATGCTGAAGTCGAGCTTGTGGGTCACTGGGTCGTGCACGCGCAGGACAAACTCCGGCAGGTTGACCTGCAGTGGCGCCTTCAGGAACTCGTCAGGAAGCCAGCGCCAGCGCTCCAGTGTGTCCTGGAACTGGTGAATCCGTACAGCCGGAGAGATGTTCAGGGCCGCAATCGTCTGCGGCCCCAGCTTACCGTTCTCTTCCAGACCATGGCGGTGCTGGAAGTGCTTCACGACATCCGCGACCTTCGCCGTATACTCATTTCCCTGCGGAGCACCTTGCTGCGCATCGCCGAGGATCGTGAGCCGCTGCCACATGGCTTGCAGACCGGGATACCCGCCACCGGGCAGGATGGGCTTTGTTACCGCCGGCAGCGGATCCCACTGGGGATTCGCCTTCGCCATGTCGATGTATTTGCCGAGAGCATCTTCGGTGGCGCGGTACTGGTCGCTGTTGGGCTCGACCGATGCGATCTGCGAGACRACATCTTCGGAGTCGACGACATTTTCCGCAAGGAAGGTCGGCAGATCGTAACGCTTGCCGAGAGCATTGACGTCGAAGTCGAAGTGCTGGGGGTTGACGCGGCCAATGTGGAGGTCGCTGATGAGGCGCATGGTGCAGACCGTCATCGCGATATCGAACTTTGCCAGCTCATCGTTTGATGCGGAAGACAGCCCGGCCAGGCGCTGCGGCCAACGGTCAGCATCGTAATCTTCCGGGTTCAGCCCCTTACGGTCGATCGTCTGGAAGAGATGGATGACATCCGTCGTTGCCTTTACCGGCTGCTTATCGCGTGTCCACGCCAGGCGATATTCGCGCATGGCATAGAAGTTCTGTACATAGTTCTTGTAGTCGGTGTAGTTGGGCCAGCGCAGTATGGGCAGATTGCCGGTGGCATCCAACTGCTGCAGCTGGTTGGAGTAGTCCGGGGAGAAGGTCTCGAGCGTCTTGCCGACACCGTGCTTTCGCTTACAACCGCCTGCTGTTACCAGAACCGCGATCATTGCCGCGGCAAACACACGACCACCCAGGACTCTACCGTTCACACAGCCTCCGTGCCGAATCTGTTCCTTACGATGCCACAACTGACCCTATTGTCAGCCAGAGAAAACGGAGCGGCCATCCAAAGACCTGGAGCATTTTCCTGTAGGTGTAGTGCAGGGCTCGTGCATCTATGGACGTTTTCCGCAATGAAAACGCCGCTGCACGGTGCTTCCGGGATACCCAGCAACAGGAAAATGCTCTAACCGGCGGGCAAGAAAAGCCATTCGATCCACGATGCTTCCGCTACACTGTCGTGACACCGTTTGCTATGAACCTGTATGCCATCGTTCTGGGCACCATCGTCGCGACCCTGTTGACCGTCTCTGTCACCCGGCTTTCCAAGGTGAAGACCAAGGCGGACTACCTGGTTGCAGGCCGCTCCCTTCCCGCCTTTGTCCTGGTCTTCACGCTGCTGTCGTCGTGGATCGGCTCAGGCTCACTTCTTGGCGGCGCTGAGAATGCCTACAAGCACGGCTTTGTTGCCCTGTGGCAGGGTGGCGGTGGATGGGCGGGACTGCTGCTGATCTACTTCATCGCTCCCCGGGCACGGAAGTTCGCGCAGTTCACCATTCCCGATCTTCTGGAAGCACGCTACAACCAGACAGCCCGCGTGCTGGGTGTGATCGCCATTCTGTTTGCCTTTACCGCCATTACCAGCTATCAGTTCATCGGCGGCGGCGACATTCTTGCGCTGATCTTCCCAGACACGATCTCGCCGATGCTGGGCCGGTATATCATCGCTGCCTTCGTGATCTTCTTCACCGCGATTGCGGGTATGTCTTCGGTGGCTTATACCGATCTGGTCATTGGCTTGCTTGCAACCTTCTCACTGGTGATCTCTTTCCCGCTGCTGGTTCATACGGCAGGAGGATGGGGCGCCGTGCATGCGGCGCTGCCGGCAAGCTACTTCACCCCCCTGGGTGACTTTTCCCTGATCCAGGCCCTGGAGATCTTTCTGCCGACCTGCCTGCTGATGCTGGGCAACCAGTCGATGTATCAGAAGTTCTTCTCGGCCAAAAGCGAGAAGGATGCCAGGGTCGCCGTGGTGGGCTGGATCATCGGTACTGTCATCCTTGAGACAGTGATCGTGGCGCTGGCGATCGTGGGGAATGTCCTTTCAAAGCAGAACGGCTCGCAGCCCTATCCGCGCGAGATTCTGGCCTTTACTGCCCTGCACTCGCTGCCCAGCCTGCTGGGCGCCATCATGATGGGCGCCATCTTTGCCAAGGTCATCTCTACGGCGAACAGCTTTCTGTTCTCGCCCGCCACCAACCTGATCAACGACATCTATGTACGCTATATTTCTCCGGATGCGTCTGATAAGAAAGTATTGATTGTCTCGCGGCTGACAGTAGTCTTGCTGGGTGGGTGGGCTCTCTGGCAGGCGGTTGGTATTACCAGCGTTCTTGCCAAGACACTCTATGCCTATACCATTTATTCAGCGGCGCTGACGCCGGTGATTCTGGCTGCATTTTTCTGGCCGCGTGCGACCGCTGCCGCGGCTGTCGCATCCATTGCAGCGGGTACGGTAGTGACCGTCTGGTGGGATACGGCCTGGGTTAAGCATCTGCTTCCTCAGGCCATTGCGGAACGGGACGCAATTTTTCCTGCATTGCTGGTTTCACTCCTGTGCCTGCTCGTTGTAAGCTACCTGACGCCGCCACCGGATAAGGAACACTTAGCCCGGTTATCGGCTTAGAATTTTCGTGTGGGAGTCACATCCCGTATTGTTTTCTCAGCGTCTATTCGTGCATTCACAGAAACGACCCCAAACCTAACCCCATCCCAAAAGGACGAATCATGGAACTGAACGAAAACCTCCTGATGCAACCCGCCACCCACGACTTCGTACCCGAAGGCCTGCTGGCCTTCAACGCCGCCGAGATGTGGCAGGCCGCCCCCGTGACCGACGACGATGACGATGAGGATGAGGATTACGACGAGGACGAAGACGAGGATGATGAGGACGACGACGAGTTCGACGAGGACGAAGAAGACGACGCCGACGACGACGAAGATGAGGAGGATGACGACGAAATCGACGAGGACGAAGAAGACGAGCCCGAGTACGAGGACTACGACGACGAGGATGAGGATGAAGAGGATGACGACGACTACGAATAGAGCATCCAACGAATTGCTATGTCGAACGTAAAACCGAATCTACTGAAGGGCCTGCTGGCGGGTGTCGCCGCGGGCCTCGTCGCTACCGCTGCTAAGGGCCTCGTCGAGAAGTTCTATCCCCCGCACACGCACGGCGAGCCGGAGCCGTCGGAGCTTCTGGTGGAGAAGCTTGCGGGCCACCACCTCTCCCCTTCCACCAAAGCCACTGCGGCACAGACGATCCACTGGAGCTTCGGCGCACTCGCCGGCGGAGCCTATGGAATGCTCGCGGAGTTCTACCCCGCTGCCACAGCGCGTAACGGAGCACAGTTTGGTGTCGTGCTCGCCACCCTGACTCATGAAAGCGCCTTTCCGAAGCTGGGTCTGGCAGCCGAACCGGAAGATCAGGATGCGCGTGAGCAGAGCAGCGAGATGATCTCTCACGTTGTGTACGGCGTGGTGACAGAGACGGTCCGCTCCGTGGTACGCCGCGTTCTCTAAGATGCCCATTGGTCGCCTGACGATCGAGCTTCACATCGAACACGCGCAGTCCCTGAAGGACCGCCGCCAGGCTGTGCGCTCGCTCAAGGACAAGCTGCGCCATGGCTTCAATATTGGAATAGCGGAGCTGGATGACGCCAGCCTGTGGAATCGCGCGACGATTGGCGTTGTGGCGATCTCGGCTTCGCGCGATTACGTGCTTGGCCTGCTGCAGCAGGTGGAAGATGCAGCACACCGGCTGGCGCCGGGGTTAGGTGCTGAGATTCTGGATGCGTCGGCGGATTTGATGGAGGAGTAGGAATCGATTTTCCAAAGCATCTCGGCAAATCGTGAGCTCGAAGCAAACCGCACACATCCCTTGTCGGAATAACGAAGGCCGGCTCTAAGAGCCGGCCTTTTTCCTGCCTGCGGCGGGATTACTTCTTGCTCTTTACGGCGATGACTTCGATCTCCAGGGCGGCGCCGGGAGCGACCAGGGCCGCTACCTGCACGGCGGAACGAGCCGGCTTGTTCGGCTGTTCCTTGGTGCCGAAGTACTTTACGAACTCAGAGTTCATCGCGGCGAACTCCAGCTTGCCGGTCTTGGGATCGGCAGCCAGGAAGACAGTCGCCTTCACGACGTCGCCCATGGTCAGGCCCTGGGCCTTCAGCTGCGCGTCGATCTTGGCCAGCACCGACGCAGCCTGCGTCTTGGTGTCGCCGTAGTCGGCCGGAGTTCCCTTGGCCGGGTCGGCCGGGGTTACAGGCGAAGGAAGCTGGCCGGAGAGATAGTAGATGTCGCCGGCCCAGACGCCAGTGGCGATGAAGCCTTTGTCGTCCTGGATGTGCTTGACCGTGGTCTGCGCGTGAGCGGTAGTGGCGGCAGCAGCGGCCAGGGCGAGAGCGAGAATGATCTTCTTCATGCGAGGTCTCCTGAAAAATTCGTTCACAAGGAAAACGGGGCGGGCCATTCAGGCCCGCCCCTGGTTATCTTAGGCGCTTACCGTGTCGGAGTGCTTTCCGCCGAGGCGGGCGGCCTTCACGTGATCGCTGATCATCTGGATGGCGCGGCGTCCGCTTCCGGCGGCGCCTTCCTGCCAGCCCACCACGTGCGAGGTGTGGTCACCGGCGAAGTAGATGGGGCCATCGTTCTGCGTGATGGTGGCATAGTCGGCCTTGGTGATGGCGCCGATCCACGAACCCTCATTCCACTTCACATGCTTCCAGCCACAGAAGACGGGCTTGGAGACCAGCTTGCCGTAGCCGGGATGCATCTTCTCGATGGATTCGCGCGAGGAGGCGAACTTCTCGTCCATCGACAGCTTGTTGAAGCCGTCGATCGCCTCGTCCTGATAGCCGGCGCAGATCATGCTGGGACCCTCTGCGAAGAGGTTGTTCGACGGATACCAGATCGGCTGCGGTCCTTTGCCCAGGAAGCTGAGGCCGCCGTAGATATTGAAGTCCTTCTCCCAGAAGCGGGTCGAGGCTTCCCACGGCACCTTATAGGAGCCGCGGTAGGAGTCGGCAGCGCGAGAGACGGTGGCCTTCACCTCGGGCGACAGATCCGCCTTGATCTTGTTCAGGATCGTCAGCGGCATGGCGCAGACGCAGTAGTCGGCCTCGATGGTGCGCTGGACGCCGGCCTTCTCGTAAACAACCTTCACACCCTTACCGGTCTTGGTAATCTCGGTGACCGGACAGTTGAAGTTCACGATGGGGCCGAGCGACTTGGCCAGGGCATTTGAGATCTGCTGCATGCCGTTGACCGGCTGCATCATGGTCGCCTGCCAGTCCCACTGCTCTTCGTACAGTTCGGCGTTCCAGAAGTTGCCGTCCAGAAGCGCGTGCATCGGGATGGGCTCGCGGTTGACGATCATCTCCTGCGGGCCGGCGCCGGGATACTGAGTGACGTCGGCGCGGTCAGAACCGGTGTACTTGTTCTTGCCGTCCAACGGTCCCCACAGGTGCATGATGTCGGCCAGGCGCTCGCGGTCCTGCTTAGTGAGCTCGGTGTCCAGAGAACCGCCGTTCAGGGCCTTGGTCAGCAGCTCGGCCACTTCGCCGCGGGTGTCGTTGATGACCTTGCGCTGGGTGTAGGGCTTGCCGCCGTTGACCTTGTCGTTCTGCAGCAGCGTGGAGCGGGAGGTGTTGACGCAGACTTCCATCGGCACCTTGAGCTCGCGCACGTAGTGCAGGATGGTGCCGTGCACCGATGGGATGCGGGCGGGACCCATGTTCCAGTACAGGCCGGGAGCCCAGTTGATGTTCTGCTTGGTGCCGTCGACGAACTCAAGAACGTCTCCACCGCGGGCCGAATAAGCACGGCCGCCGGGACGATGGCGGGCTTCCAGAACGGTAACGTTGTATCCGAGTTTACGAGCCTCGTAGGCAGTCACGAGACCGGCGACGCCCCCGCCAAGGACAACGATGCTGACACCTTTACCCGCACCGGTTGTGGCCTTAACCTGCTCAGCCTCAACTTCTTTCATCGGCATCAGGCCGAGAGCTTGCATGGTGACAACTGCAGCGCTGAAACCGCCAGCCTGCCCTACGCGCGTAAGGAAATCGCGCCGTGTAATACCCATGGGAAAAACACTCCTTTAGTTGCGACTGACCTGGGAGATGAAGCTGGTCCCCACGCAGATGGACGAATCCCCCGACGAGGAAAACCAAGAACTGTAGCCCGATGGAAACATCCTATAGGAAGGGAGGAGTGATTGAATAATTGAATAATTCAATCACCAGCCCGGCCCTGCTTGTGCAGGGCGGGTTGAATGGTTGAATTGTTGAATAGTTGAATGGTTCCTTTGCTTTAGGCATCATTCGAGGATGCCGAAATCTTATAAGGACCTGGTGGTTTGGCAGCGTGCTGTCGATCTAGCGGAACTGACCTACCGTCTCACGAAGGCTTTTCCCAAAGAAGAGTTGTATGGGCTGGCTGCGCAGATGCGGCGAGCCAGTGTTTCGGTCGCATCGAACATCGCTGAAGGAAGCGCGCGAAGCCGGGGTGACTTTCACAGGTATGTCGTGATGGCGCGAGGCTCCAACAATGAGCTCCAGACTCAACTGGTCATCGCACAGCGCCTGGATTTCGGCGACCAACAGATGCGTGATCGGCTCGAATCATTGAGCGAGGATATCGGGCGAAGCCTGACAAAGTTTGCCGACTATCTACGCCGTTCCGATACCGCTTAGGCACCATTCAACAATTCAACCATTCAACAGCTCGCCCTGCGAGCACTGGCACTCCGGGCACCAGTAGGTTGAACGTGCCTGAATTCCTTGTTTGCGCGAGAGGATGGTGGCGCCGCAACGGCGGCAGGGTTCTCCTGCTCGGCCGTAGACCCAGAGGCGTTCTTCGCGGTCGATGCGGCGGGTGGTGCGGCGCAGGCCGGTGAAGGTCACTATGTCGCCTCCAGCACCGTCTTTGATGTTGGCCTGCATGTAGCGCTGGGCGTGGTCAGCGAGATGCAGCATCTCTTCTTCCGTCAGCGTGCTCATCTTGCGGAACGGATGTACTTGCGCGGTGAAGCACACTTCCGACTTGTAGACGTTGCCCAGTCCGGCCATTACCTGCTGATTCAGAAGGACGACGGCTATCTCTTCTTCGGGGTGTGAGGCGGCTCGGGCTTTGAGACGTTCCAGGCCGGTCTGTGGAGTGAAGGCCGCATCCAGAACATCGGGTCCGAGTTTTGACACGGACGAATGACGCGTAAGCGACTGTGCGGTATGGAACTCAGCGACGGGAACGTTGAACGCTACGGCTTCGAAACCATCAACACCCAGAATGAGGCGCATGTCCTTGCGTGGACGCCACCAGCGTTCTCCCGGGCGATAGATATGCCAGGAGCCGCTCATCATCATATGGGTGAGCAGGATCAGATCGCCGGAGAGATAGATCAACAGCCACTTGCCACGCGACTCTACTTTCTCCACGGTGCGGCCGGTGATGGGCGAATCGTCATGAACACGCTGCAATGGAGCCAGTGCGCTCTCAAAGCGCGTGACTGTCTTGCCGGTCAGCGCTTTAGTCAGAGTTCGTGCAGCGCGGAAGATGGTATCGCCTTCAGGCATACAAATAGGAGATCAACACTCAGGTGAATTGCTGGACAGGAGCAAGCCGTTTTCTAAGATTGAAGCCGATGGGCGCGGCAACGAATCCTACTTCCAGCAAAGCCTTCGCCATCGGACTCTCGGCCACAGGCACGCCATTGACGGTGGCGATCAGCATGCCTGCACGCGAGCGATGTTCATCTCCCTCTTCCTTACGGCCGACAACCTCGGCGAAGAATTGCGCGAGAGATCGAGTCATCTGGGTGCGCGCCGGATCTTCTTCGGGGAGGAAGACCTGCACATTCGGATTGCCGCGACGAAGATAGGCGGCGAGTGCTCCATCGCACAGGACCACCCGGCCGCCGACGGAACGTGTGAGCGTGCTGGCTGCATCGGGAGCCGCGGGCCAGCGCAGCAAGGAACCGTAGGGATTGGCCGGATCGGTCGCGGCCAGCAGCAGCATCTCGGGCTCATCTTGCTGCACCTTGTTACGCAGGGTTCGCAGCAGATCCAATGCTGCCGGCAGTGCGAACTGCACTGCGCCCAGATCGGCAGCGAAGTAGCCGCGGCGAATTTTGCCGGACTCCTCCATTGCCTTCAACACGTCATAGATCGCCGAGAAACCTCCGGGCAGGTTTTCCGCATGCGCCGTCTCCCGGAAGACGATGCCATATCGTGCGAGAAGCTGCTGCGCCATGGCATGCGACCAGTGTGTAGCTCGCTCCACTGGATCGGCAAAGGCAACCGCGTTCAGCGCCCATCGTCCCTGCCCTGTTGGCGGTGTCGTCCGCCGCGATCGGAAACCGGAAGCAGCCTGCTGGTTATGGATGCGGCGTGCCGGCACTCGCGAGCTCGTGGACCGTTCGCTGTAGGCACGCAGCGCGTGCAGTGAATCGTTCGTCACCAGTCCTTTCCAGACCAGCGACCATAACGCATCGAGAAGATCGCCGGGATATCCTCCACCGGTTCCTTCCAACAGTTGCGCGAAGAAGGTCGCGCCGCGCTGCTGCAGGTATTCGACGACCTGCAGTTCTTTGCCTGCGAGCTCCGGCACAGGCCGTGGCGTCCATAGTAGCGGCAGCTTGTCGGCGAGGTAGAGGCCGACACGGCCATCGCGCTCTCCTAAGGGTTCGACTCCGGTCCAGATCACCTCGCCTGCGGCGATCAGCGTGTCGAGATCGGCAGGCTTGTATGTCGCGATGCGTGCGGGAAGGATCTCGTTCTCCAGCAGTGATGCCGGTACAGGAGAGCCCTGCAGATTCTCCACCGCGTCCAACACCGCATCGAGACCACGACGGGGTGTGACCACTCCCTGCCAATTGGTGAAGAAGCGGGCTAACACGCGTTGCTCGACTGGCTCCACTTCCTTGCGCAGCTTCGCCAGCGATTTACGGCGGATGGTGCGCAGCACCTCGACATCGCACCACTCACGATGTGATCCTTCAGGACGGAAGCCGCCTTCCACGACGCGGCCAACCTGCACCAGGCGCTGCAGTGTTGCTTCGACCTGCGGCGCCGGCAGAGCAAACCGCCGCGCAGCTTCCGCAGTCGTGAAAGGCCCATGCGTGCGGGCATAGCGACGGACCAGATCCGTCAGCGCATCCTGTGTCTTCTCCAGGAAGGCCGCCGGCAATCCCGGAGGTAGCGGGATACCGAGCGCATCGCGATACCGCGCCGCGTCCTCCACCGCAATGAGGCGCTTGTCACTGGCGATGTTGATCTCCAATACGCGCCGTGATTTCTTCAGACGATCCACTGTCAGCGCCACCTCGGGAGAGACCACGCGCTCCAGCAGCTCCGATGGACGCAGATCACCAAGACGCAGCAGCAGATCATGCACGCCGTCAGCGTTGCGTGCGCGATATCCCTCGGCGCGAAGCTGGAGCTGTTCTTCTGTTTCGGCAATAGCCGCTGCATCCAGGAGCTCACGCAGATCGGCATCGCCCATCAGCTCGCGAAGCTGTTCCTGATCGATCGACAGGGCCTGCGCACGACGCTCCGCCAGCGGCGCATCGCCATCGTAGATATAGTTCGCCACATAGCTGAAGAGCAGCGCCGAAGCAAAGGGCGAGGGCGTGCGCGAATCAACCGTATGCACGCGCAGATCGCGGCGTGCGATGAGTGCGAGGATCTCTCGCAACGCAGGCAGATCGAAGACATCGCGCAGGCACTCGCGGTATGCCTCCAGCAAGATGGGAAACTCCGCATAGCGTGATGCCACCGCCAGCAGGTCGTAAGCGCGTTTCCTCTGCTGCCACAAGCCATCTTCAGACCACATGGTCTCCACATCGCCGCCGTTTGCCGCCTTCACGCGCGCAGTTGCCGCCATCGCCCACGGTGCGTGAATGCGTGATCCGAATGGTGTGAGGACGCAGACGCGCCAGTCGCCCAGCTCATCGCGCACACGCTCGATGACGAGATTGCGATCATCCGGAACGATGCGGGTTGCTATCTCCTGATCAGCGAGATAGCGCAGTACATTCTCAGCCGCCATGGGATCGAGATCATGTTCCCGCGTCAGCTTTGTCACCGCGGCAGGCCGTGGCATATCGCGCAGCTCACGGACAAGCTGACCGATCCTGCGTCCGAACTCCAGCGGACGCCCTGCTCCGTCTCCATGCCAGAAGGGCATCTTGCCTGGCTCTCCCGGAGCAGGCGAGACCAGCACCCGGTCATGCGTAATCTCATCGATCCGCCATGTGGACGCGCCCAGCACGAACGTGTCCCCGGTGCGCGACTCGAAGACCATCTCCTCATCCAGCTCACCGACGCGGACCGGTTTTGCCCGCTCTCCGGAGAGAAAGACACCATAGAGGCCGCGATCCGGAATGGTGCCTGCATTGAGGATCGCGATGCGCTTTACACCCTCGCGCGGCAGAAGCCAGTTGGCGGTGCGGTCCCAGGTCACACGCGGACGCAGCTCGGCGAACTCGTCCGARGGATAGCGGCCAGCCAACATATCGAGCACTCCATCGAAGCTGGTACGTGAGAGTCCGGCAAAGTTCGCACACCCTCGCACCAGATCGAAGAGAGCGTCATACCCAATGCCCGGCGACTCTTCTCGGCGGCGCGTGCGCCACCCCTCCGCCGTCTCCGCATCCATCGGCGGCTGCGAGACGACAGCCACGATCTGCTGCGCCAGCACATCCAGCGGATTGCGCAGAAAACGAGTCGCCTCCACGTGGCCTTCATGCATAGCGCGCGTTACTGCCGCGCAGGCCACCAGATCGGCCCGATACTTGGGAAAGATTATGCCCGACGAGGGAGCACCCACGGTATGTCCGGCGCGCCCGATCCGCTGCAGGCCACTGGCGACCGATGGCGGAGCCTCGATCTGGATGACGAGGTCCACGGCGCCCATGTCGATGCCAAGCTCGAGCGATGAGGTCGCCACCAGAGCCTTCAGGCGGCCCTCCTTCAACATCTCCTCGATCTCAGAGCGTTGCGACGCCGCCAGGCTGCCATGATGCGCACGAGCGATCTGCTCTCCGGCAAGGTCATTGATCGCGCCCGCAAGGCGCTCGGCGATGCGCCGTGCATTCACGAACAGAATGGTGGACTCGTGCTGACGGATGATCTCCAGCAGGCGTGGATGGATCGACTGCCAGATGCTGGTGCGCTTCGGCCCCTGCGATGCCGGGCCGCTCGGAAGGTCTTCCACTTCTCCCAGGCGGGCCATATCCTCGACCGGCACCTCGACGCGAAGCTCCAGCCGTTTGCGTGCCCCGGCATTGACGATCGTTACCGGCCGAAAGCGTATGCCGGCTGCGACCTCGTCAGGCTCTTCTCCGCCTGGCTGCGACTGCGTCTCTTCCACCGGCGGGCGACTCTCTGCTCCGCCCAGGAACCGTGCCACCTCCTCCAGCGGGCGCTGTGTCGCACTGAGACCAATACGCTGCAGCCGGCGTCCGCAGAGAGCCTCCAAGCGCTCCAGCGACATCGCCATGTGGGCTCCACGCTTGGTGGGAACGAGGGCATGGATCTCGTCGATGATGACGGTCTCGACGGACCGCAGCGCCTCTCCAGCTTCGCTGGTCAGCAGCAGGTAGAGCGACTCCGGAGTCGTGATCAGAATGTCGCCGGGATGGCGGCGGAAGCGCGCCCGCTCCAACTGGCTGGTATCGCCGGTGCGGACGGAGATGACCGGCTCGTAGAACTCCATCTCCATCTGCTGCGCCTGGTTGGCGATACCTGCGAGCGGCGAACGAAGATTGCGCTCGACGTCTACAGCCAGCGCCTTCAGCGGCGACAGATAAAGCACCTTCACACCCTGCCCCTGCTTTTCCGCAGGCGTCTGCAGCATCAGCTTGTCGAGGCACCAGAGGAATGCGGTCAACGTTTTACCGGTGCCGGTCGGCGCCAGGATCAGCGTCGATTCGCCACGTGCGATGGCCGGCCAGCCCTCCACCTGCGGCGGTGTCGGCGCCTCAAAGACGGCGCGGAACCATGCTGCCGTGACCGGATGGAAGAGCTCCAGCACATCGGCTGCGAGAGTGGCGGAGCTGGAGGCGTCTTTCGTCGTACGGGCCATGCGTTGCGTCTATTAGATGCCGGTCCAGGGCGTGGCATCAAACTCCTGCCGTAGCGTTGCGAGCGCAAATTTGTCCAGACGAGGCGGAGGCCGAAGGCTGTGGCGGGTCCACAGTCGAGGCCGACAACAAAGTATGGGCGAATTTGCGTCGCAACCCGGAGGGCCGGGGCAGATTTTCTTCACCCCAGCCAGCAAAGCTGACTGGGGACCCCGATTCCCGATCTCTTCGTCACTCGTCGTTGCGCGCTGACTGACAGGAGTTTGATGACGCGCCCTACCTTATGGCGAGTGTAGGTTGCACCAACACTCAAACCCGCCATTGCCTTTGATATGATCGTTTTCCACGATGACGACAGCTCCGAAACAACACGCCTCCGGCCTGGACCATGAACTCATTGAGCAACTCCACACGCTCGCCCAGCGCGTTGCACGGAACTCTTATTCCCCGTACTCGAAGTTCAAGGTGGGAGCGGCGGTGCTTCTCTCCGATGGCTCAATCCATGTGGGCTGCAACGTGGAGAACGCGTCATACCGGCTGACCAGTTGTGCCGAACAGAGCGCCATCTCCTCGGCAGTGTCGCACAAAGGACCGGAGATCAAGATTCGCGCCGTCTCCGTCACCAACCTGAACGGTGCGGCCAGCATGCCCTGCGGCGCCTGCCGCCAGACACTACTGGAGTTCGGCGATACCGACACCTGGATCTTCTTCCCCGGCCTGGATGGAGTCGCCGCCTCGGCGCCGTTATCCGCCCTGATCCCCTTCGGCTTCAAACTGGCCCACGACTAAGGCATTTTCCCTGTGGGTGTTGTGGAGGGTTTGTGAATCTATGAGCGTTTTCCTCAATGAAAACGCCGCTGCACGCCCCTCCCGGGATACCCAG
>NZ_JBFRCY010000033.1:0-15757 GCF_052113305.1 Terriglobus sp. YAF25 | reverse complement strand
GATGCCCAAAACCTCGGAGAGAAAAATGAAAGCAAAGACACTTGCAGTTCTAGCCGGCGCCGTATTCGCCGGGATACTGATCTCAGGCTCACGTTCCCAAGCCGCAGAGATTCCTCCGGAACGCCTGGTGCGGCTCGCGGAACTGGAGATCGATCCGGCACAGTTGGCCGCCTATCGAGCAGCTCTGCGCGAAGAGATTGAGACATCTGTCCGTGTTGAGCCAGGGGTTCTCGCCTTATATGCGGTTACGGTGAAGGATCACCCAAACCAGATCAGGCTGTTCGAGATGTACGCGAGCCCAGCGGCATATCAGGCACATCTGCAATCCGCGCATTTCAAGAAGTACAAAAGCGCAACCGCTGAGATGGTGAAGTCCCTGCGTCTCATCGAGACAGAGCCCTTGCTGCTCGAGTCGAAGTGATGAACTCCGCAACTCCCCCAACCTCTAGGCCTGTCATCCTGAGCCATAGGCGAAGGACCCGCTTCTTCCGCTGCACACAGTGCAGCCAGTTCGCACCAGAGGTGCGAATGTACTGTTTAAGGGCATGGCTTTAGCCATGCCATATAAAGCCCGAAAGAAAGCGGTTTTAACCGCTGAGGGCAATCGTCCCAGCGCCATCAACAGTCGCTATCCCACCCGCTATCATTATCCCGCCACAACTCCAGCGGAGGCCCAATGAACCGAAGAACCTTCCTCCGCCTCCTGCCGGCAGCATCTCTTTCTCCCACCCAATCGCAATCCCAACTCAAAGACCTCGAAACCCAGATCCCCGCGCTCCTGAGGTCCACCAACGTCCCAGGCCTCTCCCTCGCAGTCTTCAAAAACAGCCGAATCATCTGGCTCCAGGGCTTCGGCGTCACCGATCGCGCATCCGGCACTCCCGTTGACAGCAACACACTCTTCGAAGCCGCCTCGATGAGCAAACCTGTCTTCGCCTACCTGGTTCTAAAGCTATGCGAACAGGGCATGCTCTCACTCGACACTCCACTCACCACCTACACCAACCGGCGTCTCCTCGAAGACGATCCCCGTATCAACCGCATCACCGCACGACACATCCTCTCGCACTCCAGCGGCCTCGTCCCCGACTGGCGTTCATCGGACGACCCGTTGCGAATCGCATCCGACCCCGGCGAGCGGTGGTCCTACTCCGGCGAGGGATACTACTACCTTCAATCGGTCGTAAACGACCTCATCGGCCACACCGACCCGAAGCAGTGCGGCCAGTTCGAAGCCGGAGTAAAGGTCTGCGCAACCGACTTCGGCGAATCCATGCAATCCCGGGTCATCACTCCTCTCGGCATGACCTCCAGCGGCTACGTGTTGAACCCGGACTTCGCCAAACGCCGCGCACGTCCGCATGACGCAAACGGAAACCCATTACCCTATGGAACCAGCCGAGCCATCGATCTCGCACGCTACGGCGCCGCTGGCGGACTCCTAACTACTCCCGCCGACTACGCAAAGTTCCTGATGCAGATCATCGATCCCAGACCACAGGACGATCATCACCTCAAGACCACTCAGGCTTCGTCCTGATGACCAACAGCGACAATGGCATGAAGGTGCTGGAAAAACTAGCTCCCGAAATATCGAAGCGACTGCACTCTTAGCGTTAGTGAAGTCGCCAATTTTTATCCCTCCGCCACAATAGCGAGCTGTATTCTCTGTTTGAAGAGATGCTGAGGCGTCACGCAGGCCGGTTTCGTTTCGTAGAAGCAGGGTCGGAGACAATGATTGCGACAATTAGGATGATGGCCAAACACAGATCGATTAAATAATGAAAGTAGCCACTCCCAATCCACTTCGCGGTACTCTCGGGTTCTTCTTCCAAGGCATTCCTGTTGTCTTCATCAAGAACGACGTTTTGTTCCGCAGAGCCGACTCCGAGGATCATTATTTCAAGCTCATTGGTGAGGATGGAGAGGGGAAAACAGGCATAGTCTTTGGCGACGATGCGGCGTTAGCCTTCAATCGCTTCGCCACATTGCTCCATGAGCTCCGGCACTTCCATGATGCTCTTCTTTGCCGCCCTCTATTCGAACAGTTCCTGCGACAGCACAAGATTACCTTGGCTGTAATGCAAATACTCAGCCGGCTTACCAAACACCGTTATCTCCCGGCGGGGGTGAATGACCCGATCTGGCATTCTGATCCTGAGATGGCATTCCTCAAGCAGTTGATCGATGATATCGACGAGGACGCGTTCAATCGCAGCCAGGGCTTGTATGCGGACGGCRTGATTGAGTCCGACTCCATTTCTCTGGAACACTTGCTCGAAGCCAGCGCGATCACAACTGAGCTGCTTCATCTCCACGCGATCCATGGTGTCGAATCGATGGAGCACTATTACAGGACGGTGATCCTCAATGCCGGCAAACTCTATAAAGGTTTGGTTGAGCGATTCGTTACGCTTTATAGTGGCAACATTCTTTACGGAATTGACGCCCTCTATTGCGCGCTCGGCATCTCTCTCTACAGCTCTGATAACCCGATTGCACGCTTTGTCTTGATTTATGAAGAACTGCGGAGGGACACAGGTACCCTTCGTGTGGAGGTCGAGCGCTGGCTCTCGAATCCGGTCCCGGATGAGGACGATCTCGCCCAACGAGTCTACGGAGAGTGGCTCATTGACTATGCATCGAGACAGCCTATCGGACCTGAGAGCTTTGCGGGCCACGAGTTCCCGATGGAGGAATTTGCCTGTCTACATCAGACTCTATACGAGGCACGCCGCACACTGATCCGGCGCTACATACGACTGGCCGGGTACCGATCAGACTTCTACGTCGATCATCTTCATGAGTTCGCCTCGCCTGCCGTCCTTTTCTATCCGGTAGAAGCCGATAGTTCCGCGACCGTAGTCCCCGCCATCCTAAAGAGCGATCTTCAGGCGGACGGTATCGAGCACTATCCTATTGCCGACGCCGAGGAAGAAAGAATCGTCTTGGCTGGTTTACGGAACTTTCCGTCAACCCGATCTTGCATAAGCTTTGAAGTAACGGACCACATCCTGTTTGTAAACTTCTGCTATCGGTATCTCTTTATGGAAACAGAGCGATCATATTCGCGAGGTGTGGACGACACTTATCTTCACACTCTGAGGAGCCTAGTCCTCGCCCGTTGTGAGGGCGAGATATGAGCAAGCGGAGCGCTGGGACGCCTAATAACGTCGGCGCTGGTAGATGAACCCGGAGGTGTCTCCTAAAAGGGGATGTCGTCGTCCGGGTCGGGAGCCGCGTGAATGTTCCTTTGAGCGGCGATCTCTTCAACTTCTTCAATGAAGCGCACGAGGGCTATAACATGAGAGAAGACAAAGCGGGCCTCATGCTTATTAAGCACGCTGTCGTTTGGATGTGCGAGGCTGCTGTTATTGCGGATTGAATTGAATGCCTCAAGCGTAGAGATCGAAGAGCGCAGGATGCGCACAGCCATCTCTGTGGGACTGGAATCCTTCTGGATAAACTTAGCGTATGTCCCCATGAGGGAGTGGAGCGGCACGCCTTCGTCGGGCGCTCCTCCATTGCGCTTTGCGATTAGTAACCGTAGGTACTGTGTCAGAAATGTATGCAGCCGGTCGATTCCGACCTCGAAGCGACCTTCTTCGTTATAACGCTTTACCTCGTCTCGAACCTGGACAAAGGTCACGTGCGTATTGCCGACGTTGACCAGTGGCAGGGGATCTGTTTCGGCAGCGGAACGCAATCTGCTCACAATGTCTTGGCAATCAGCACGGTCGCGATCGTTGATCGGTGGCGTGCGGTACACCTCTGGATGGCGCGCTTCACGACGAAGCAAAGCTTCGAGAACAATTGCTACGGTATGGGAATCTTCCTTCGACCAAAGCTCACGAAGCCTGTTTGCCTTGGAGTTGCCGCGTCCTTCGTATGTTCGCGTGTAAATATCTATTGCTACAGTATCGAAAATGAGTTGACTGAATTCAGAGTTGCTGAGATCAAGCACGTAGCCGCTCTTCATGCCGAGAACATGCTCTAGTGTCTGCCTCTCATCAAACCGTAGGTTTGCCATCTCAATGATTTTGCCAGATTGCTGGCACTGGGATTCTTAGCTCATATCGATGAATGAGTCACCGTCGAGCGTATTCCTAAGTTGTGCGGGGCGTGATTGTGGTTTCAACTGAGCAGGCTGCATTGTTATCATGTCAGGCACTATGGACGGCGCAGGAGAAATTCTCAAATCTGGAGCAGCTGCAAATCTTACCGATCTTCTAAAGAAGCTTGCCGGGCCCGCTTTTGAGGAACTTGGGGCTATTCTCGCTGACAATGTAAAGGTTTATCGCGTCAAGAATTTTCTAAAAACAACCGAGAAGACCAGGCGCATTCTCCAGGAGGCAGGTCTGCCTCCCAAACCAATCCCAACTCGATTGCTCCTTCCGATTCTGGATACTTGTTCTGTTGAAGATAATGAAGATCTGCAAGAGCGTTGGGCGGGTCTGCTCGCCTCTGCGTCTCAAGAGGCCGATTCGCTTTCTCCATCGTTTATCGAAACACTCAAGCAGTTAACTCCCAAGGAAGCAAAGCATCTCGATCACATTGTCATTGAGGTATCTAAGCTTCAAAAACGCCCCTTGGCGGGCGGCCATGCGATCCCATACCAAGCGTTCACTGGAAGTTGGGGCGCTCCCACAGGAGCACGCGAAACATACGAGCGCCTAGGTTTAATTGAACGGGAGTTCAATGTGAAGATGGAAACCAGTGCATGGAGAATCAGTTACGACGCCAAGAACATGGAAAATACTGTGCATGATATCGAGAGCGCGTTCGACGATATCGACGCAGAGGTTGAATACCAATACATCCTTACTGCCTATGCCGAGTGCTTCCTTCAAGCCTGTCGCGGCCCTCGAAAGAATACTGACTAGTTTCGCTAGTTACACCTGGCTGTTCGGATCGAAGTGGTGAGAGCCGTTTGATTGCTGGGCAATTCAAGGCAGCATCTGTCCGATCCCCAATGCGCATCATTTCCCCAACCTGATACTCTGATGCTCGAAAAGAGGCTTTCACGTATGAAGACACGTTCGTCCCGCCGTTCGTTCCTCGGTTCCGCGTCTGCTGCTGCGCTTGGATTGGGCGCTGCTGCCCTGTCCTCCAAAGACGCCGCTGCGCAGGCTGCTCCTTCCGGTCCTCCGGTTGCCTTCCAGCCGATCACCGCGGAGAAGCTCGCGGAGCTGCTGCAGGCTGTCCATCAGAAGCCGGGCAACAAGGACCTGGTCGATGGCAAGGGAACTGCCGTGACCATGGTGCTGACCAACGAGGTCGCCAAGGCCGCTCCCGAGTTTGAGTATCACCAGACCCGCGACCATGTCTTCCAGATCCTCGATGGCGAGGCGACGTACTATGTCGGCGGAACCCCGAAGAATCCCCGTCAGACCAAGCCGGGTGAGTTTCTCTGCCCCGACTCCGAAGGCGCGACCGCAGTCACACTCAAGAAGGGCGACTACTTCTTCATCCCCCGCATGACTCCGCATAAGCGCGTCACCAAGACCAGCGTGAGCTTTGTACTGATCAACGCGACCACCGCGTAGGGCGTCTCGAGAGATTCGATTTGAGTTTTGTTGAAAATCTTGGGTGTTCCGAACCCACCCTAGCGTTGCGAGGGCGGGGCACCCTGCGGGGTAAGCGGCTGAGCGCTGAAAGCCGGGGTCCCCAATGAACTTGTTCATTGGGGTGGAAAGGCGCGCTCTATACCAGCCTAGGGCAACGCCCCAGGTTTGGTGCCCACAAGATTCTTAAAGGGCTGAAGGCCCGCTCTATAGTTCTTCAGCAAAGGCGAATTTGTAGCTACGCCCTAAGTCATGTAACCCGATCCGCACGAGAGCCCGTCCAAAAGAGATGTGCCGTGCACGGCAATAAATTCTGCATACTGAGAACGGGCCGGTTGTCACCCAACCGGCCCGCTACTTTTTGAAAGTGTTTCCTGGTCTAGTCAAGAGTGTCCGAATCGACAAAAGGTCGTGGTCGCAAGCAGGCGCCGGCAAAGCCGTCCATCGCGGGAAAACGCATCAGCCTCAAGGAGCTTGCCGCTTACCTGAAGGTCGACCCCTCCACCGTCTCCGTCGTGCTGAACGATGTACCCGGCCGCTCCATCTCGCCGGCCACACGCCAGCGCATCAAGGACGCCGCCAAAGAGTTCAACTACAGCCCCAGCCTCCTCGCCCGCTCGCTGCGCCAGCAGGACACCCGCACCTTCGGTATCCTTCTCCCCCTGGTCGGTGAGGAGTACCACGCCCAGGTGCTCAGCGGCGTCGCCAGCGAGCTGGAGCGCAACCAGTACTCCTACCTCATCGCGCAGCATCGCCACAGTGAGGAAAAGACCGAAGGCTACATCGAGATGCTGATCTCGCGCGGTGTTCAGGGCTTCATCGCGATCGATACGCATCTGACCAGGTCGCTGCAGGTGCCCTGTGTCGCCGTCGCCGGTCATGCGCATATTCCCGGCATCACCAACGTGATGCTGAACCACGAGCACGCCGCCGAGCTGACCATGCGCCACCTCCGCGACCTTGGCCACAAGCGCATCGCCTTCATCCGCGGACAGGCCTTCAGCTCCGACTCCGAAAGCCGCTGGAAGGCCATGTCGGATGCTGCCAAGCGCTTCAAGATCTCCATCCCCGAAGGTCTGGTCATGCAGCTCGATCGCGACATCACCTCGCCGGAGCTGGGCTACACCGTGGTGCAGAAGCTGATGAAGCAGTCGCGCGACTTCACCGCCATCGTCTGCTTCAACGACATCGCCGCCCTGGGCGCCATTCGTGCGGTAGGCGACGCTGGTCTGCGCGTGCCGGAAGATGTCTCGATCATCGGCTTCGACGACATCCGCGTCTCGGTCTTTGCCCGGCCATCGATCACCACCATCCGCCAGCCGCTGCAGGCGATGGGCGAGACCGCCGCCAAAGTCCTTCTTACTCGTCTCAAAGGCGAGCGTGACGGCGATGACATTGCAGTAGAGCCGGAGCTGATCTTCCGCGAGTCGACCGGACGGGCTCCGTACCGTTACCCGGTTGGGCGCGCCTCTGCAAAAAGCTCTTGACAGCATTGTCGGCCAAAGCCTCTAATGACTGCCGGCAGACCCGCGTCTATCACAAACAATCGATTGTCTTCATGAGTGGAGAAATAGGCATTTTCAAAACAATCGATTGTTCATGGCGCGAAGGCTGCTCATTTGGAGGCACAATATGTCAATCTCTCGCAAGCAGCTTGCTGCAGCGGGCGTTCTTGTACTTTCTCTGGCGACCTGGTCGGCAGAGGCTCAGAATGCGAATGCAGGCGATATCCGCGGCGTGGTCACCGATCCGACAGGAGCCGTGATCGYCGGAGCAACCGTCACCGTTCTCGATAAGGACAAGGGCGTCACCACTACCTACACCACAGACACATCCGGTCTGTACGACACCGGCCCGATCGTGACCGACAACTACCAGGTCACCATCGTGAAGGAAGGCTTCTCCAGCTACGTCCGTTCGCAGATTACGCTGCAGGTCGGCGTCATCACCGTGAACGCTCAACTGAAGGTGGGCGCCACCGAGACCTCGGTCGTTGTGGCCGAAGATGTGCCGCTCATTCAGACCGAGACCGGCGAACAGTCCACCACTCTGGAAGCCAAGGTCCTGTCCAAGCTGCCGAACCCTACTCCGGACTGGCAGAACTTCATCAAGCTGATTCCGGGTGCGACCGCGACCTCGACCTCCGGAACCACCAACACCGGCCAGGCCTACTCGGTAAACGGCAACCTGCCTTACAACGCTGTGTTGGCTGACGGCGCCTCGTCCGCTCTGTCGCACTCCGGCAATGCCGATGTGTCGACCTTCGAGACGGTGCAGGAGGTGCAGGTCAATACCTCAGCCTTCTCCGCGCAGTTCGGTACCGGCGGCGTGATCATGAACCAGATCAGCAAGGGCGGAAGCTCTACCTTCCACGGAGCGGCGTACGAGTACTTCCAGAACGATGCGCTGAATGCGCGCAGCTTCTATCAGACCTCGAAGCCCTATCGCCGTTACCACGACTTCGGTGGATCGATCGGCGGACCGATATGGCTGCCGCAGTCGCTGGGCGGAAAGAACCGCCTGTTCTTCTACTTCAACTACGACCGCACCATCAGCCTCAGCGCGAGCACCGGCTACCAGACGGTACCCACCGATGCGATGCGCCGCGGAGACTTCTCCGGCATGGCCCCGGTCTATGACCCCAACACCACGTCGCAGGTGACCGTCAGCGGAAAGACGTACATCAAGCGCAACCAGTTCGCGAACAACCAGGTGCCGATCTCGCCGGCGGCGGCAAAGGTCCTGGCGCTGTTCCCGAAGGCGAACTATAACGGATCGAACTCGTCCACCAGCCCTACGACCGGCGTTACGGCGAACAACTACTACTACAACCTGCGTTCCACCAATCCCTACAGCCGCTACTTCGGCCGTTTCGACTATGACATCTCGCCGTCGAACCGTCTGACCGGCTCAGTGAGCGAGCGTGACAACCCGGCCCGTTACGTCAATGGCCTGGGATGCCCCCTCGTCTGTATGACCGGCGATGTCAGCAGCTATAACTCGCAGATCACCGACGTGTGGAACATCAGCTCGCACACCATCAACGAAGCGCGCCTGGGCTATACCAACCAGCTCAACTTCTTCATTCCGGATTCGCAGGGAACCGGTCTTGGGCCGTCGCTGGGTCTGCCGTACCTGAAGTTCGACATTATCCCGACCTTCAATATCTCGTCTTATTCGGGCGTCAACCAGCCGCTCTCGCCCTTCACCTACAAGGAGCACAACTACGATCCTTCGGACGTGGTGACGATGATCCGCGGCAAGCACATCCTGCACGTCGGCGGCGAGTACATGATCTTCCAGGACAACTCGACCGCATACGGCAATATCAACGGATCGACGCTCGGCTTCACCGGTGTCTATACGCAGTGCACCTACTGCCAGACGGCGGCAGGCGGCAATCAGGCGTCTACGGGCAATGCCTGGGCCGATCTCTACACCGAGCAGATCAACAGCTGGTCGGCACAGGTCACGCCTGAATATGCCGGCCGTCAGAAGGCTCCGCAGATGTTCGTCCAGGATGACTGGAAGCTGACGCCGAACCTTACCGTCAACCTCGGCCTGCGCTACCAGATCATGGAAGGCTGGTCTGACACCAAGGGCAACCAGCGTACCTTCGATCCCACCGTAACCAACAGCGTGACCAACACCCTGGGCGGCATGTGGTATGCCACCACCAAGACGAACGGTCGCTCGCAGTTGCAGAACAACGTCTACGACACCGTGCTCCCGCGCGTGGGCTTTGCCTGGCAGTACCGTCCGGGCTTTGTGATCCGCGGCGGCTACGGTCTGTATGCCTACCTCTGGAGCCTGGATACGTACGGCGGCGACGAGGGTGCGGCCTTCGGCTTCAAGGGGTCGCTGTCAGATACCAGCAACGGCCAAACCGCGATCGGCAAGCTGTCAGCCGCGAATCCGCAGTTCCCGTACATCGGGCCGACGACGGACTCGGGTGCGTACAACGGACAGGGTGTCTCGTTCACCAACCAGCACACGCCGGTGACCAAGATCCACCAGTACAATCTCACGGTTGAGAAGCAGATCGGCAGCGACATGAAAGCGAGCCTCGCGTTCGTTGGCAGCCGCTCGGTCAACCTCACCTTCAGCCGCGATATCAACCAGGTGCCGGTCGACAAGCTGGCCGTCGTCGACCAGCAGTTCCGTCCGTTCCCGCAGTTCACCTCGATCAGCGGCAGCACCTTCAACGCCGATGCCAACTACAACTCGCTGCAGGCTGCCTTCCAGAAGCGCCTGACACACAGCCTGTCCTTCGATGCCAGCTATGTATGGTCGAAGTTCCTCAGCGAGTTCGACTCGTCGGCGTGGGGCAGCCGCAACGGCACCACCACCTATCAGAACTCGTATGACGTGGGAGCCAACTACGGTCCCTCGAACTTCGACGTGCGCAACGCCTTCAAGGGAGACGCGATCTATGTGCTTCCCTTCGGCAAGGGACAGCGTTTCCTGAACAATAACTACCTGCTTGACCAGGCAGTGGGCGGATGGCAGCTTTCAACCACCTACCAGCTGCAGTCGGGTAATCCGATGACCATCACCATTCCGTCAACGCTGGCGCAGACCTATGCCGGTTCGGGCAACATGTATCCGAACTGGGCCAGCAGTCCTACGCTCGGTGACCGCACTCGCGACCACTGGTTCAACACCACCTACATCAGCCAGAGCGGCCAGAAGGTAGGCCCCGACACCAACGCCGCATTCATCATCCCTGCGAACGGAACCTTCGGCAACTTCCATCGCAACAACGTCTACGGCCCCGGCATCGTGAGCTTCAACACCTCGCTCGGCAAGACCTTCAACCTCTATAAGGAGCAGTACAAGTTTGAGCTGCGTGCCGACGCAACCAACGTACTGAACCACCCGGTCTTCGCAAACCCGAACAGCTCCATCACCAACGGAAACTTCGGAAAGATCACCTCAACCAACCTGTTCGTAGGCGGGCGAGCAATCCAGCTCATGGGTCGCTTCTCGTTCTAATCTCCTGGCCTGAGAGGCGGGTGCAACTACCCGCCTCTCATTTTTTCTGGTGTAACTACAAATTCGATTTTTGTTCCTTGTTACGGATTTTGGTATTCCTAACCCACCCTAGCGTTGCGAAGGTGGGGCACCCGGGCAATATAAGCTTCGGGTGAAAAGCGCTGAAGGCGCGCTCTATACCAGCCTGGGGCAACGCCCCAGGTTTGCTGCCAAATAGAAGTTAAAGGGCTGAAAGCCCGCTCTATAGTGCGGCAGTCACATTTGGGACCTCATGCACTGGGTGCCCCATCCATATCGCGAATCGGGGTCCCCGACGAACTTGTTCGTTGGGGTGATAACGCGATGGGTGGGATATTGGCGACAAACTATATGCAATCGAAAATCACGCAAAAACTATCGATCGGAATCCTCGCACTTTCGCTCAACGCGGCTATAGCCCAAAAACCAGCCCAGGTATGGCTCACCACCAACGACGGCGCAAAGCTCCTGCATCGCGAAACCGATCTGAAATGGAGCAAGACCCCCGCCACCGGCGCCACAATCTCGGTTGATGATGCAAAACGTTTCCAAACCATCGACGGCTTCGGCCACGCCCTGACCGGCGGCTCCGCACAGCTCCTGATGAAGATGACGCCCGCGGCCCGCAGCAACCTGCTGCACGAGCTCTTCGGCAACGGCGACGGACAGATCGGGATGTCGTATCTCCGTGTCTCCGTTGGCGCCTCCGATATGAACGCCTACGTCTACACCTACGACGACATGCCCACCGGTGAGACCGATCCCGAGCTGAAGCACTTCACGCTCGCCGAGGATGAGAAGGATGTCATCCCGGTACTGAAAGAGATTCTGACGACTAACCCCAGGCTCAAAATCCTCGCCTCTCCATGGACCGCACCCTCCTGGATGAAGACCAATGAAAACGTAAAAGGCGGAGCCCTCAAGAAAGAGTATTACCCGGCCTACGCGCAGTACTGGGTGAAGTATCTCCAGGGCATGAAGGCGCACGGCATCACCATCGATGCGCTGACCGTGCAGAACGAGCCGGAGAACCCGAAGAACACGCCCAGCCTGGTGATGACCGCCGATGAAGAGGCCGAGTTCATCGGTCAGCACCTTGGCCCTGCATTGCACACAGCCGGGCTGCAGACCAGGATCATCGCCTTCGATCACAACTGCGATCATCCCAACTATCCGGAGACGGTATTGAAGGATGCAAAGTCCGGCCCCGTGGCCGACGGCTCCGGCTTCCATCTCTACCTCGGTGACATCAGCGCCATGACAGCCGTCCACGATGCCTATCCGCAAAAGAACATCTACTTCACCGAGCAGATGGTGGTTGCTTACAAAACCAAGGAACCGATGCCGATCGCGCGCCCCTTCTCGCGCGTCGTGATCGGAGCGCTGAATAACTGGAGCCGCAATGTGCTGCTCTGGAATCTCGCCGCCGATCCGCAGAACGGGCCGCACACCAACAATGGCGGCTGCCCCATGTGCTCAGGCTCGCTGACACTGGATGGCGACAAGGTCGCACGTCTGGTGGCGCACTACACCGCCGCCCACGCCTCGAAGTTTGTTCCTCCCGGCTCGGTACGTATCGGATCGACATGCGACGGAACCTGCCCCTCCGAGGTAGTCCTACGCACGCCCAAGGGAAAGTATGTTCTGCTGGTCAGCAACCCGGATGCGGAGGCGCGTGAGTTCAGCGTACGGTTCCATGGAAAGACCTTCCATACCTCGCTGGCCGCCGGCGCCGTCGCAACCTACGTCTGGTGAGACATTTTTTCTGTAGGTGTAGTGTAGGGATTCCGCATCTATGGGCGTTTTCCGTAATGAAAACGCCGCTGCACTTACCTTCGGGATACGCAGCAACAGGAAAAATGCTCTGAGGAAAGGTTTTTGCGATGCTGACACGGAGAGAGTTTGTCCAACAGGCCACGCTGGCGATCAGCGGCTTGCGCTATGCGGCTGCACAAGGTGCAAACGAGGTCGTCGTCAAGACACCCTCAGGCCCGCTGCGTGGTTTGCAGATCGAGGGAGTTCGCGTCTTCCGCGGCGTTCCCTTTGCGCAGCCTCCTGTGGGCGATCTCCGTTTCCGTGCGCCGCAGCCAGTCACTCCGTGGAAGCAGATCCGTAACGCGACTGAGTTTGCCGCCTCTGCGTATCAGCAGGATAAAAGTCACCCTCAGAGCGAAGACTGCCTCTATCTCAACATCTGGGCTCCCCAGGGTGCTGGACCATTCCCGGTCTATGTCTGGATCCACGGCGGCGGCTTCACCGGCGGCCGCTCCTTCGATCCCATGTTCGATGGAACGAACTTCGCCCGGAATGGCAATAGCGGGCTTCCCACTGCGTGTGGAGATCGATGGCGACCTCATCCAGCAGACACCGCTCGCAGCCATCCGCGGCGGCTCGACACGCGGCAAACGCCTGCTCATCGGCACCAACCGCGATGAGAGTGCCTCGTTCATCGGCACGCATCCGGCAAAGGATGCCGGCAGTCAGGACCTCGGCAATCTGACGGTAGAAAAGTTCCATCCCATCGACGAGGCCTACAAGAAGCTCTACCCCAATCTCTCGCCGGAGATGCGCCGCATCCGCAGCGTCACCGCGGAAGAGTACTGGGTGCCCACTATGCGTGTTGCCGAAGCGCATGCCGGCGGTGGGAATGAGACGTACCTCTACCGCCTCGACTTCCCCGGCGAAGGAAACTACGCAGGGCTGGCCTTCCACTCCTACGACCTGCGCTTCGCCTGGAACCATCTCCCGCCGGAAGCAGCCGCGAATGCGAAGACATTAGCGGGCACCATGCACGCGGCCTGGACTGCCTTCCTTAAGGGCGAAGCCATGCCAGTACCGGGTACGCCCGCATGGCCTACCTTCGATACCGGCAAACAGACAACCATGATCCTCGACGTACCCAGCCACGTCGCGCAGCGTCCACAGGCCGACGAGCTGGCCTTGTGGAACGGCCTGCTCACGCAGTGAACCCTAACCGAGATACGAAAGTGAGCTCATGCTGAACCGTCTTCCCAATCGCCTTCCCCGCGCCGTCGCCGGTGCTCTTCTGTTCTCCCTTGCGGCCTGCCTGCCCGGACAAACCGCAAAGGACGACGCGGCGATCCAGAAGAAGGTCGATGCGCTGCTAAGGCAGATGACGCTGGAAGAAAAGGTTGAGCAAATGGAGCAGGCCGCCGGCCAGCCCATGTACACGCCCAAAGAGAAGGCCGATGCCCTGGCAAAGAACGGCATCGGCAGCTTCCTCTTCTTCACCGATCCCGAACGCATCAATAGTCTCCAGCGGATCGCCATGACGGAGTCGCGGCTGCATATCCCCATCCTCTTCGGCTATGACGTCATCCACGGCTTCCGCACCATCATGCCGGTGCCGCTGGCGATGGCCTCGTCGTGGGATCCCGCGCTGGTCGAACGCACGCAGTCGATGGCCGCGCGTGAGGCGCGTGCCGCCGGCGTGCACTGGGCCTTTGCTCCGATGGTCGACATCGCCCGCGACGCACGCTGGGGACGCATCATGGAAGGCGCAGGCGAAGACCCCTATCTCGGCGAGCAGATGGCCGCAGCGCAGGTGCGCGGCTTTCAGGGTAAGTACGCCGGCGCTCCCGATCACATCCTGGTGTCGGTCAAGCACTTCGCAGGCTACGGTGCAGCCGAGGGAGGACGCGACTACGACAGCACCAACATCTCCGATGAGCAGTTGCAGAACGTCTACCTGCGCCCCTACAAGGCCGGAGTCGATGCAGGCGCGGCCACCGTGATGTCTGCCTATCAGAACCTCAACGGCGTTCCAGCCACCGGCAACCGCTGGCTGCTGACGGATGTGCTGCGGCACGAGTGGGGATTCAAAGGCTTCGTCGTCAGCGACTGGGAGTCGGTCGGCAGCATGAAGACCCACGGTTTCGCGAAGGACGAAGAAGACGCTGCGATCCGAGGGGTGCAGGCCGGCGTAAACATGGAGATGACCGGCTCAACCTATCGCAAGTGGATTCCCGCAGCCGTAAAGTCGGGCCGGATTCCTGAGTCGGAGATCGATGCCCTGGTGCGTCCCATCCTAACGATCAAGTACCGCATGGGCCTCTTCGAGAATCCGTACGTCGACCTCAAGAACTTCCAGCAGGTGACGCTCTCCGCAGAAGAGCGCACCGCATCGCGCACCGCAGCGGAACAGACCGCCGTCCTGCTCAAGAACGAGAATCATCTCTTACCGCTGAGCGGGAGCCTGCACAGCTTGGCCGTCATCGGCCCGCTTGCTGACAGCAAGCTCGACACCATGGGCTCGTGGGCCATCCACGGCGACCGCCGCGATACCGTGACGGTTGTTGAAGCTCTGCGCGAATCTCTGCCGCAGACCAGGATCGACGCAGCCGTCGGCGTCGAGATCGAGCGCGGCTCCGCCACCATCTTCGACGAGCAGGTTGTTCCGGAGAAGCCCACGCTCACCACCGATGCAGCCAAAGCCGAAGCCTTCGCGCACGCAATCGAGCTTGCCCGCAATGCTGAAACAACGGTGCTGGTCTTAGGCGAAGCGCAGACCATGAGCGGCGAGGCAGCATCGCGCGCTCGGCTGAACCTTCCCGGCGAGCAACAAAAATTACTCGAAGCAGTTGTGGCCCTCGGTAGGCCAGTTGTGCTGGTGCTGATGACCGGCCGCCCGCTCGACATCACCTGGGCACAGCAGCACGTGCCCGCAATCCTGAACATCTGGTATCCCGGCACCGAAGGCGGACACGCAGCGGCAAACCTGCTGCTCGGCAAGGTCAACCCCAGCGGACATCTGCCCGCAACCTGGCCGCGCGAGTCCGGACAGGAGCCGCTGTACTACTACCAGTCGATCCCACAAAACCCCGACAACACAGAGCACCGCTACTGGGACACCTCCAGCGCTCCGCTCTATCCCTTCGGCTATGGACTCAGCTACGCGGAGATCCGCATGAAGGGCATGACACTCGACGCGGAGACGATCAACGCAGACGGAACCATCTGCGCTCGCGTCACGGTAGAGAACACCTCCAAGGTCGCAGGCGCACAGGTGGTGCAGGTCTATACCCATCAGCGCGCAGGCAGTGCAGCACGTCCGGTGCGCGAGCTCAAGGCCTTCCAGAAGGTATGGCTGGCTGCGGGCGAAACCAAAACCGTCGAGCTACAGATCCCAGTCAAAGAGCTCTCCTACTGGAGCCCGGTGG
>NZ_JBFRCY010000032.1:0-11808 GCF_052113305.1 Terriglobus sp. YAF25 | reverse complement strand
TTTTCACTGCAGGTGTACCGAGAGGATTCCGCAGCTATGGGCGTTTTCCGCAATGAAAACGCCGCTGCACGCCTTTTCCGGAATACCGAGCAACAGTGAAAATGCTCTAAGAGAATTGCTCTGGGAACTATTTGCTTGCGTGACGTTTCACGATAGACAGCTTTTCGCCGGCCAGAATACGCCTGGCCTGGCTGCGCGCGTGAGTGGCCCAGGGACCGATGGGGTCCAGGCGGACGTAGGCGAGCCAGTGCGGCAGCGCCCGGCGGCGCTCTGCGCAGCGCTCGAAGGTCAACGCCAGGTTGTAGTGAGCGTCGGCGTAGGAGGGCGACAGGGCGATGGCGCGTTTGTAAGCTTCAATGGCCTCAGGAAGCCGCTGCAGCTCGTCCAGCACGTTGCCAAGGTCGAAGAAAGCCAATGCGTAGCTGGGGTCGGCAATCGTGGCGCAGCGGTAGAGCTGCTCGGCGCGGCCATAGAGCTTCTGGTTGTAGTAGATGGTTCCCAGGTTGATGCAGCCCGGAGCGTGGTTCGGATCGAGCTCCAGCAGGTCGAGATAGATCTGCTGCGCCTGGCCAATGGTCGCAGTGTGCTCTTCCAGTTGCACCGCCTGCAGGAACATCTCCTGCACCTGCATCGCCTTGTCGATGGCGGCCTCATGCGCGCGCACCACAGCCAGCGGACGGGATGCCTGCGGATCGAAGTCAAAGAGAAGCTGCTGCGCTACAGGATCTACCAGAGCACCGGAGTGACGGAAGACCAGACGGGAGCCGCGGCGGGCAATCGAGGCTGCCTCAACCAGCGGGTTGGTCATTCCGGAAACACGCCGCATGGCATCGATGCCGGCACGGATAGAGCGGGATGAGATACGCGAGGCGCTGAGGTCGCGCAGACGGCGCAACCGTACCAGATCCTCAAAGCTGTAGCTTTCTTTGACGGCGGAGAGGCCGGCACGCTCCCACCCGGCCAATTGCCGGGGATGGAGCCGCAGAATACGAAGCACATCCTGACGGCTGTAGCTATCGCTTGGGGTTATCTCGATCGGCACCGTCTCCTCTTGTGCCGAGTATGCTTCGCAAACAGGCTGTAATCAAGAGGGTTAGCGGGGTCTACGAAAGAAATCAGTGGAATTCGCGTACCAAATCTGGTACTAAAGTTCGCCCGTGTCATCAGTGAAGCCCAGAGCGACGAGACAAGGAGCAACAAGAATAACGAGAAAGAGGATGGCGATGAAGAGATCGTGCATGGTGAACATCCCCGATTCATCGGCGGATTAGAGCTGAACGTGAACGGTGTTTGTTTTTGGGCATACCGCCACAGACCGATTGAAGAGCAGATTTCTCCGCTGACGCTTTACCCGAGCCAGCAAAGCGCTCTGATGCACATACTGCCGATCTCGCTCAAAATTCTGGTTGAATCCTATCGAAATGAACAAAAGGATCGCATAGCAGTGATCTTGGATTGTCGTGGGGATTGTCGCTGGAAGCAGAGTGGAAGTGACTGGAGCCGACGGCCGGACTTGAACCGGCGACCTGCTGATTACGAATCAGCTGCTCTACCAACTGAGCTACGTCGGCGGACTCCTCAGTGATTTTATCGGGGATTGACGCTGCACGCAAAGCCGGTGGAAATGAAAAGGAAGAAGCCGCCCGGCAACAGGGCGGCCTCTTCGTAGGGAGAATAGTTCCAACGGAGGCAAAGCCATCAGAACTTTCTGGCGAAATACTATGGTTCGCCCAAACGGGGTGTCAAGGCAATTTCTGGCCATCCATAAGCCTCTTATTATCAATGAGATAAAGAGTGACCAAACAGTAACCTGAGCCAAAATCTGTTCGCCCTTTATTCTCCTCTGAGGGGGTAACCTTTCCCGGCAAACCTGCCTGAATTCAGCCCGTTAGATATTTCGCTGCACCAGAAACGGGTCAGTTTTCCCGGGCCGGGGGTGGAGCGTCCCGGCGCAGATCCTGACGCAGATCCAGGTGAATGAACTCGGCATCATGCATTGACGAGGCAGGCTTTCCCTGCAATACGCGAATCAATGCACGGCCTCCACCGAAGAACGCACCCAGCACCAATGCAGCGATCCCCATGGCAAAGACACCAAGGATGATGTTGACCAGCAAGCGTGCCGCCTTGCTGGCTTCACTGATGTAACCCTCTGGTTTGTTCCAGGTGACGTTGGTCTCATAGTGCACCTGGTCAAGAAGCTTCTTCGCTTCTTCCGCGGTGAACTGACCATAGGTGATCGCGACGATAGGGCCAGCTCGCCGAACAGAGATGGAGTCTGTTGTCGCTCCTGCGGGCAGATGATCGAGCAGATCTTTCAGCAGCGCACGTGAGCGATCGCCGGCAATCGTTGGCGTGGGATAGTAGATCGCAACGAAGGTGCCATGAGGATATTGCCCTGTGGCGATCTCCGGCGACTTGGAGAAATCTACGATGGATGGATTCAGCTGCCCGCCATCGTGCTGATAGGTCGCGGGACCAACGGCATACTTCACGCTCTCCGCACGAAGACCTGACTTCGGCAGATACGAAAGCAATCCCGGAGCGCGCCCGGCGGCGCCGCCAAGCTTCGGCAGTCCGTTGGTCAATGTCTCCAATGCTTTGTAGTCAGGCTGCGTTTGAAACGAAGCAGAGACCAGTGTTGGTCCGCTCCAGAAGAGCACTTCGTTTCCTTTCACATCAGCCTCATTGCCGATCTTTGCCGGACCGGCGTGTGTGCCCGACTGCCGCAGCGAAGCGAAGGCTGCATAAGCGCCGGTTGCATCCATATACTGCGTCGCGACGATTGAGAGCTGATTCTTTCCGGAGGTGTAAATGCCGGCCTGCGACCGCTTTACGCCTAGCTCTTTGTTGATGACGTCGTTGAGGCCTGTATCGGTGACAGCGGGCTTCTGATCGGTGAGCGTCCACGTGCCGAGCGATTGCGGGAGCAGTGGCGCCGGCGGAAGCTGCACGGTGGTCGAGGGATTTTTCTCCTGCGCCGGCTGCTGGGCAAACACACCTGTCCCCAGGGCAACACTGAGAAGAACCGCGGAGAAACAACGCCTGATCACAATTGTGAGACTACCACCCGACCGCCAATGGAAGCACGCCGCGCCTTGCATGAGGAGATAGACAACGCCGAGATCAATTTAGTTCCCGCGACGGCTTTGGCGCAGAGCGCCTGATGTGTATAACTCAGGTATCCGTTCCATCTTGATGAAGCCGCATGGCTTCCTGGCCGCACGTGTCTGGCAGTCCAACTCTGTTCAAAGGAGTGTGCTGTGACGAGTTCCCGCATCTTTTCTCTTCTTGCGCTTACCTGCAGCGTCGTGTCTTCACTGCCGGCGCAGACCGTTGATGTCAGCAGAGTTCACACCTACGCCGACACGCATCGCCGCGAGATCGTAGAGGAGTATCTCAAGCTGTTGTCGCTGCCGAATATCCACGGCGACGCTAAAGCGCTGCAGGCCAATGCCGATCTACTGGCCGCGATGATGAAGAAGCGCGGCCTGGATACGGCGATATGGCCGACGAGCAGTGGGGTTCCGATGGTCTTCGGAGAGAAGACCACCCCGGGAGCGAAACGGACGATCCTCTTCTATATCCATTACGACGGCCAGCCGGTAGATGCAAAACGGTGGGCGCAGCCCGACCCATTTGTCCCGGTGGTGCGGACCGACAGTATAGAAGCCGGCGGCAAAGTGATGACCGATCTGTCGAGTGCAACCTTTCCCGATGCATGGCGGATCTATGCGCGCGCTGCGGGAGACGACAAAGCCCCGATCGAGGCTTTTCTCTGCGCATTGGACGCGATCGGATCGTCGCAGCGGGAGAACGTAAAGGTCTTCCTCGATGGCGAAGAGGAGGGCGGCGGCAAAGGGCTGGCTGAGGTGATTCAGAAGTATCCGGAGAAGCTTCGTTCCGATCTTCTGGTTATTCTCGATGGACCGCAGCATCCCAGCGGGCCGACCATCTATTACGGCGCGCGTGGCGGAGCCGGCGTCAACGTAACCGTCTACACCGCCAAGCAGGGGATGCACAGCGGCAACTACGGCAACTGGATGCCAGACGCCAATGTGCGCCTGGCGCAACTCATCTCTTCGATGGTGGACAGCACGGGCAAGGTGGTCATTCCGGGTTTCTACAGCGACGTGCTTCCCTTCGCTACCGAGGCAAAGGCGATGATGGACGCGGTGCCTGATCAGAGCGCGCAGATGCAGCGCGACTTCGGTGTGGGATCGCTGGACGGCGCGGCACATTCGCTGCAGGAGGGTCTGAATCTTCCCGCGTTCAGCGTGCACACCATGAAGGGTGGCGAGGTTGGTGGTGTGATTGCCGCCAGCGCGACGGCGGAGATTGCGATGCGGCTGGTGAAAGAGAACCATCCGCAGGTAATGGCGGAACGGGTGATCGACTTCATCCGCGCGCAGGGTTACTACATTGTCGACAAGGATCCGGATGTGGCAACGCTTGCGTCCCATGCGAAGGTGGCCAAAGTGACCTCGCGCGCTCTAACTGCCACAAGCGGTGGAGCATGGAGGACAGACCCGAACGATCCACAGGCGGTGTTTGCGACCGGAGCGCTGAAGGCTGCATGGGGAGACAAGATTGTGCGCATTCGTACGCTGGGCGGCAGCGTGCCGGCTTCACCGTTCATCGATGCGTTTCATGTGCCGACGGTGGGAATATCGATTGCGAATTATGACGATAACCAGCACACGGATAACGAGAATATCCGGTTGGGGAATCTGTTCGATGGTGTGACGACGCTGGCGAGTCTGATGCTGCAGTAGCGGGAATAGAAAGACGTTTCGCGTGTAACGCGAATACCCAGGTCTCCGAGGGACCTGGGGCACCCGGTACATGGGCACACCTGGAGTTACCAGGTCAGAGTCACAGTCTTCAAAACGTACTTAGGCATGGGCTGTGGTGTTCCTTCGAAGGAGACCTGCAATATATCGTCGTGGAGCTCGCCACCATTTACGTGCAACCCGAGCTTCTGCTTGCTGTTCGCATGCGCCTTTAATTGCTGTGTGGTTCCGGCAGGCGCTTCCAGTGTGAGCGTCAGACGGTGGCCCGTCAGTTGCTGATCGACGACTTTGAGCCCCGAGGTCTCTTCGCCTTCATGTGGATTGCTGAGAGGCAGAGCGACTTCCATCGCAGGGAGCGGTAGGCGAAGTACATGATGTGTCGCTGGCTTCTGCGGAGCTGCGGGCGCCCCCGCCCCCGAAACCAGAGCGAGCGTTGTTGGCTTCTCTGAAGCCGCCTCCACCTCCAGCGAACCGTCGACGCGCCGCATCGTGACGGTGTAGAAGTCATCGCCAACGCGAACGTTGTTCAATGTGGCTTCGTTCCAGTCCGCCGGCAATTGGGGATGGACATAGAGGACGTGTTGCTGCGCATCGGTTTCAATTCCAAAGAGACCGCGGATGGCTGGCGCGAGCACCATCGCCGAGGACCACAACTGATGCGAGCTGCTGCGGCCCAGCGGCTGATAGAACTTGCCCGACAATACCTCAGTGACGAAGCCTGGATCCTGCAGCCAGGTAAGCTGCATGTTCTGGCGCAGATGCTCGATGGCAGAGAGCGTATGTCCCGAGCGGAACTCCGCCATGCTGACCCAGCCGGTGTAGAGCGGCCACACCGATCCGTGGTGATAGCTGATGGGATCGTAGATCGCCGCTGAGCTCGCCACCGAACGCGTTCCCCAGTCCGTGCTGAACTGCGATCCTGCCCACGCAGCAAACATCTGGTTCGCATCCGGCAGACTCAGGTGGCCGTTCCACCAGGCAACGCTGGAGAAGATCGACGGCACATGTTCATACGCGCCATCGGTATCGCGGCTGAAGGCATACATGCCGTCGCTCCCGCGGAACTCCTTGAGGAGTGTGGCAATTGACTTTGCCGTGCCGGCTGCGGTCGAAGAGAGTTCCGTATCATTCATCAGCGTTGCCAGCCGCGACATGGCTTCACTGCTCTGCTGGTCGAGAGCCACCAGATAGATCTCCTGGTGTGGCATCTTCGGCAGCCACTCTTCCACCCAGCCTGTCCCCTGCGAGTTGTCGAAGGCGCCAGCGGTCGTGTGAGCGCGGGTAAACGCATAGGCCCGCTTCACGTTGTCCCAGTGTGTCCGCAGAAACGCAACATCACCCGAAGCGCGGACATAGTCTTCCATCTGCATGACGAACAGCGGCGTGGCGTCGGCGGAGGCATAAAGGTATGGCAGTTTTGCCCACTCCACCGCTTCGGCCGTCTGCGAGTACTCATGCATCATCTTGCCGTCTTCTCGCTGATGCGAGATGAGGAACTCGAGTGCCTGGCGGCTGAGGGCGAAGTCTCCATAACTGTTCACCGCATACAGCGTCCACAGCGTGTCGCGACCGAAGAACCAGCCGAAGCCGGGGCGGGCTGAATCACCCGACGTATACCATCCGCCGGCGAGACCCGCACCATCGCTACGAGCAATCTTCGATTGCTCGATCGCGACCTCGGCCCACTGCAGAGCTTCATCAAAATGCTTGTCGGGCGTATGTGCGGTCAGACGCTGATCGAAGAAGTGAGCAAAGTAGTCTGCCGTGGATCGATAAAGATCCTGTACGTGATCACCGGCGGCAAAGGTCTTTTCCAGCAGCGTACGCCTGTCTGGCTGTGTACTACTCGACAGATCTGCGACCGAACACAGCAGCGGAAAGAAATGTCCATCGTCCTTCGCCGGATCGTAGGTGAAGGTAAAGGTTAGAGGCATAGTCTGCGGGCGTTCCTGATACGGACGGATGTCGCCGTGGTTCGCCTGCGGCATCGCAATCGCGCCAAAGAAGGCGGGATTGTCCGTCTCCAACAGATAGGCGCCGCCGGTGCCTGCGGGAATCCAGCTACCGTTCGCGCGGCCGAAGTTAGGCGCGGGCCACTGGCGTTCGAGGCTTGGATCGAGTGAGAGCGTAATGGCCGCAGGGCGCGATGCAYGGACCTCAAAGAGCACCACCGCGGTCGCCTGGCCGGCGGGCTGTCCACGCGGAATGAACATGTGCTGCTTTACCGTAATGGCCGCATGCGAGTAAGTAACGGTCGTATGGTCCGGACGGACCTCGATCTCCGCAGCCTGTGCGTTGAGATCGATGAGCGCGGGATATCCCTCAAGCCGGGCCGAGAGCTTTGCGTTGTGAAAGATCTTCACGGGGAGCAGCCACAGCTCAAAGGTGCCATCCTGCTGGCCCAGAATGGCTCCGCGCTCTCCCGTTACAGAAAAGGGCTGATTGGCGCGCGCAGGACGATGGATGACGAGTGGATTTGCATTCAGCGTAAACGCATCGACGGCATGAAACTCACGCTGCAGGTAGGCGCGATCGAGCGGCAACGATTGTGCATGGGCACTCGGCATAGAGAGAAGCTGCAAAGCAGCAAGAACAGGCAGATGCAGGATGCGTGGCATGGCGGAACGCATGAGACCTCAGGTGCTGATGGAAGAGATTCTTATGTTTTCAGGAGGCAGATGCAAGTGGGCGTGAAGACCGGTACCGGTCCTCACGCCCTATGCTTGCAGGTTAGAACTGCAAACGTGCCGCGAACTGCAGACGGCGCATCGTGCTGTTCGGTTCGAGGGAAGTGATGGTGCCGGCTGTCGATTGCGTTGAGGCCGAGCAGTCGACGCAGCGGCCATAGGTTGCAGTGGGAATATCCAGGGCTGCGTGGTTGAAGACGTTGAAGGCCTGGAACTGGAACTGGCCCTTCACCCGCTCAGTGATCGGGAAGTCCTTGATCAGCGAGGCATCCGCGAAGAAGTCGCGGGGCCCAACCATCGAGAGACGACCGATGTTGCCGAACTGTCCGACTTGAGGACGGCTGAACGGACCCGAGACGGCTCCATTGGTTGCAAGCGCGGCCACCGGCGTGAAGTAACGGCGGGAGTGACTCGACGTATCGAAGGAACCGACCGACAGCGGGAAGGCCGACGCATTGCCGTTCGGGCGGCAGAGGCTGGTCGTTCCCGGACTGGCGAAGCCAGTGTCGAGGTCCTGATCCGAGGCGCACTCCGCATAGGTGGGCGTGAACGGCCGTCCGCTCTCCCACGTGCTCTGCCCGGAGAGAGACCAGCCGCCGATCATGTAATCGACAGGCTTGTTCACCTTGGAGAAGAGCATGCGGTTCTTGCCGAAGGGCAGCTCATACACGCCGCTCAGCACAAAGATGTGTTCGCGGTTGGTGTCGTTACGGCCCCACGAGGCGCGTTTGTATTGCGCAAAGGCTGCGTCGTTGGCATAGTTCATTGCCTTCGACCAGGTGTAGTTGGCGTTGAATAACAGACCATTCGACAGATGCTGCGTCACCTTGGTCTGCAGTGCGTTGTAGATAGCGCGGCCGTTCGCCTGAGCGCTGGTCATGCCGCTGGAGCAGCARGTAACGACCTGCCCCTGATACACACCGGAGAACCGGTTGTAGTACGGACGACGCAAGGTGTTGCCGGCGGCCAGCTGTGCCGCCGAGGTTGGCAGACTTGGGCTGTTCAGATCGTAGCCGTAGGTCTCACCCGGATAGACGCGATCGCCGATGTTGCCGACGTATGCGATCTCAGCCGTGGTCTTGCTGCCGAACTGCTGCTGGATGGCAACGTTGTATTGAAAGACCCGCGGCAATGTGATGCGATCGCCACGGAACTGCTGCGCGTACTTGTCCTGGAATGGAATGATGCCAGTCGTCGGAATGGTAAACGCGGTAGGCCGCGCCGGCGGTGCAGCCAGCGTAGCGGCATATTGATTGGCGGCGTAGTTGCCAGTACGATCGACATCTTCATTGCCCTGCACCGGCAGGTTGTGCGAAAGCACGCTGCCGAAGAGAGTTCCGAAGTAGCCGACCGTGTCATAGGTCATGCCCGCGCCTGCGCGGACAACGGTGTTGGGATGAAGCTGGTAAGCAATGCCGAGGCGACCTGCAACATTGGTGTAGTCCATGCGCTGTCCGCCGTTGGTGCCGATACCGTTCGCACCTGCAACACGGATGCCGCCGGCCTCAAGCGAGGCAAAGCCGCCATGGCCCAGGCCGTTAACCGCTTCGGGAAAGATGAGATCCCAACGCACTCCATAGTTAACGGTGAGCTTTGGTGTGACACGCCAGTTGTCCTGCGCATAGAAAGCAAGACGCTTCTGATAGCTGTACTGATCGTTGATGAAGACATCGAAGCGCTGGAAGCGCGCTGCGTAGCCGACGAGGAACGAAGCGACATCGCTGCCGCCGGAGCCACTGAGACCCGTCGACGAGTTATCGAAGATGAACTGACCGCTGCGGTTGAAGTCGCTGGCGTTACGGACGTTCTTCGCATAACGCAGGTCGGCGCCGAAGCGGATGGTGTGATTGCCGCGGGTCTTGGTCCAGTTGTTCACAAGCTGGAAGACCTGCTCGCTCTGCAGCAGYGGGCAGTTGCAGCCCTGGTTGCCCAGGCCGCTGAAGCCGCCCTGGTTGAAGTTGAAGGTCGGAGCTCCGCCGGTGTCAGCCGCGACATTCAGGTTGGGAATGCCGAGTGTATCGGCAGAAACCTGGCCGGGATACTTGCTCTCGGCAACGTGATAGCTGAGGAAGCCGAAGCGGAGATCGGTTGCAAGTGAAGGCGAGAGCGCCCAGTCGAGACCGGCGGTTGCACTTTGATTCTGCGTGTTGGTGAGGCCGCTGGTGTTCTGCAGACCAAAGCCCTGTCCGCCGGCAGCGCCGAAGACCGGAACGCCGGTCAAGCGGAAGAGAGCGTAATCATAACGGCCGAAGAGGTGCAGGTTTTGCGTGGCCTGATGATCTAGACGAACGTCCGCCTGATCTCCGTTGAGAACGCCGTTGCCGCTGGCAACGTAGTTGTTCGTCGTCGACGTTCCATTGGCATTGGCTGCAGGAATAAGGCGCAGCAGGTTCACCGCCTGGGGAGAGAGCGAGCTTACCGGAATCTGTCCGGGCGTGCTGCTGTACGGGGTCTTCGTGACGGGGTTATAGAGCACCTGACTGGTGTATTGCGAAAGGTTGCAGTTTCCGCTGGATGCAAGGCAGGTGGAGCGCAGCAGTGCCGTGGGTACGTTCTGCTGCAGGGTGCCGCCGAGCCGTTGACGCAGGCCCTGGTAGTCGAGGAAGAAGAATGCCTTGTCCTTAATAATGGGACCGCTGAGGGCTCCGCCGAACTGGCTGTAGAGCTCACTGGGGATAAAGCGGTTGCTGACAGGATCGGCCTGGTACTGCGTGAATGGGTTGCGGGCGTAGAAGTAGTCGCTGTGGCGGAAGAAGAAGGCATCGCCGTGAAGAGCGTTGCCGCCCGACTTGGTGGTGACATTGACGATACCGCCGGCGGCGCCGCCGAACTCTGCATCGTAGTTCTGCGTGATGACCTTGGTCTCGGCAATGGAGTCAAGCGTTGGGTTAATCACGATGATTCCCAGGACGGGGTCACGATTGTCCGTACCGTCGAGGATGAAGCCCTGCTCGCCGTAATTGGAGCCGTTGGAGTTGAGAGCGATGCCGCCCTGCGGGTTCTCCGGACCGGCGATGTTGAAGCTGGAGTGCTGCACGCCCGGGGTCAGCAGCAGGAAGTTGGTAAAGTTCCGGGTGAAGTTGGGGACGTTCGCGATGGTGGTCTGATCGAGCACCGTCGCAACGTCCGCCTTATCCGTCTTCAGGGCGGGAGCTTCGGTGGTGACATTGATGGTCGTGGTCGTAGCCTGCAGGCCGACGGTTAGGTCAACCTTCTGGGCGCTGTCCGCATGGACGTCAACGGGCTGCGATTCTGTCGGGGAGAAGTTGGGAGCCTCGACCTTCACCTTGTAGGTATCGGGGATCAGGCGATCGACCCTCCAGCCACCATCGGGTCCAGAGGTGACGACCTGCTGGGTTCCCTTCTGAGTGTCGGTTACGGTCACTTTGGCTCCAGGAATGGCGGCACCGGTCGCGTCGAGTACGTTGCCGTACAGCGATCCGTAGAGTGCCTGGGCCGAGAGCTGCGTCGCGCTGGCGATCAAAAAGACCAGTGCGAGCAGACAGTAGCCCATTAGGGATACACGTCGTTGCTTCTTCATTGTGTTTACTCCTGCATGGCGCGAAGCCATACGTCGTCTCTGTTGGGACGTCGTGTTGGATGCATCAGCTTTGCACGCGGACTATCCCGTTACACCCGTTGGCGAGGCGCTTTACGGTCAATTCACCGTGCTTCACGGGGAGTAAACTGTTGATTGGAAATGAAGTTCAGTCCGGAAGAGATCGAACAGTACCGGGGCGTTACGGAGCGGGTTTCAAACGGTTCTCAGCTCGCCGCTTCTCCGAAGCTCAGGGAGTTCCTGAACTACATCGTGGACTGCGCTCTGCGCGAGTGCCCGGAAGAGGCCTCAGAACAACAGATTGGAGTGAATGTCTTCGGCCGCAAGCCGGGCTACAACTCCAGCGAAGACTCAATCGTTCGCTCACAGGCTCGATTGTTGCGACAGAAGCTCGCCTCCTTTTTTAAGGAGGAAGGTGCGTCGGAGCCCATCACCATCGAGATTCCCAAGGGCCACTACCTGCCTGTCTTCAAGAAGCGTTTGATCGGCGAGACCGGTCTTCCCGCAGTGGCATCTGCTCTCTCGCTTCCCTCGACCGTCATCGCTCCCGAGAGCCGAGGGCGGATATCGCTCGGCATCATCTTTATTTTGGTAGCTTTGGTTGCGGGCCTGGCGCTTGGTTATGCCCTGCCGCGCCGCGGTGTTGCTTCAGCACAATTGCATGATCCGTTGTGGGCGCCATTTCTCAGCCAGGACCAGCCGCCTCTGGTGATCTACAGCAATCCCATCTTTCGTGGCGCTCCATTAAAGGATGGGCTTCGGCTGCTTC
>NZ_JBFRCY010000031.1:0-13583 GCF_052113305.1 Terriglobus sp. YAF25 | reverse complement strand
CTTCTCATACTGAGCGAAGTAGTTCGGGAGGTTGAATGTGTTGAGCGACTGCGTACCCGAGATCGCTCCGTTGCCGGCTGTAACCACATCCGAACCCTTCATGTTCTTGATGTTGGATACGCCGATCATCAGGCCGGAGAGAGGAGTTTTCCAATGGATAGCTCCGCCAAACATGTTCTGGTGAGTCCCGTTCGGAAGTAGAATGCCCGCCTCGGTCTGATTGACGAAGTAGCCGTCATCGCTGGACAGGGTACGTTGACCGGCAAAGCCGCGGTACTCAATCTTGCCGAGCTTATGGCCAAGCACAAACGAGCCGTAGGCCACGCCGCCAAAGTGCGAGAGCAGCGAGTTACGGCTGGAAATGGGGTAGATGCTCTGCGGAAGCAACGCCCAGATATAGGAAGGATCGATATCCTGCGTCTCATTGAACAGGCCCGAAGGGGTCTTTACCTTACCGAAGCGAACGCCAAAGTGATCGTTCGCCTTGAAGTCGGCCATCGCGTAGTCAACAGTGATCTTATTGCCGAAGTTGCCAAGTACGAAGTAGCGGCCCTGGACAGCGACGCGAAGCTTCTGGGCCGGCTGTGCGCTGATATTGAGGACGCCTTCATCCCATGAGGGGCTGCCATCGCTGGACTTGGTTGTAAAGATATTGTTGTTCGTCGTGTACAGGAAGCCCTGCGTAGCATATCCGTGGATCTGAACATTCAACTCGTCAAGACTCTGGCTATGACCTGGAATAACTGCGCCCAYCAACATGGCCGCAGCAAAGGCAAGAAACCTCTTCATCTTAGAAACTCCTAAAAAATCGCGTACCGCGACAATGAACGCGCGGTCTCAAACTCTCTATCGACGGACAGTTCGGCAACATGACAGGAGAGTGAACCCAACGGTAATCGCCAGTGGTAACCGCTAGTTACAGTAATGTTTTTTACCCCTGGCCGATAAATGATGTGTGAGGAATACGCCTAGAGTGCCTCGCCATCGACGCGCGACACACCTCTTACATCGCGATGGAGGAATTAAAAACATGAAACACTTCAGCATTCGAGCCAAACTACTGTTTGGCGTCGGTGCCTTGGCAGGCGGCTACTTGCTGTTCTTTGCTCTGGTGCAGTGGACCACCGGCCGCACGCAGCAGCATCTGTCTCAGGTATCGAGTGCTATCTATCCGGCAACACTCAGCATCAACCGCGCCCACAGCAGCTTTCAAGCCGTTGTGAAGGACTATAAGGACGCCGTACTATTGCAGGACGCCAAAGCCCTGGCGGCCGCGGATGACGATGCCAGGAATGCCACCGAAGCACTGGAGCAAGCCAAGGATAAGCTCAAGACAGTCCCAGCGCTGCAAAAGCAGGTCGCTGATGCAGCAGATTTCTATGCGGGCCTTCGGGAGCGTTCCAAGAGCACCTACACCAAGATGGTCTCTTCTCCGGACAGCATGACCGACGGAGCACAGAACTCTCTTGCAAGCCTCGCCCAGGACAACAGCAAGATGGAGCAGGCCTTCGACGATATGGCCTCCGCCATCGGCGACAAGGCCTTTCAAGCTGAGTTTGCCGCTGTCAACAGTTCCAACGGATGGCAGCGCTGGTTGACCCTCGTCCTGTTCGGCATTGCCGCGGGCTTTGCCGGCCTGACCATCTTCGTGATGGAGAAGCAGGTCTCTTCTCCGCTGCGTAGTCTGGCGGAACGCCTTGCCGATGGTGCGCGCCGTGTTGCCGCATCCGCGCGTCAGGTCTCCGACTCCGGCGCATCGCTGGCTCAGGGAGCTTCGAACCAGGCAGCCTCGCTGGAAGAGACCTCAGCTTCATCACAGCAGATCAATGCCATGGCAGCTCGCAGCACCGATGACTGCCGTTCGGCCCACGATCTTGTGGCCGCATCGCAGGAGAGGTTCGTCCAAACGAATCAATCCCTCGTGGAACTCGTCGACGCAATGAATGAGATCCAGAAATCGAACGACGAGGTTTCGAAGATCATTCGCGTGATTGATGAAATCGCCTTCAAGACCAACATCCTCGCGCTGAACGCCGCTGTAGAGGCCGCCCGCGCAGGTGAGGCCGGAGCCGGATTCGCCGTCGTCGCGGAAGAGGTTCGCAATCTGGCACAGCGTTGCGCCCAGGCTGTCCAGGACTCGTCTGTAATCGTAGACAAGTCCATGCGGGGTTCCCATGCCGGCAAGCTGAAGCTCGACATGGTCGTTGAGGTTCTCGGAATCGCAACCGCTGAGTCGAACCGCGTGAAGTCCCTGATGGATCAGGTCACCTCAGCCAGCATGGAACAGACTCGTGGCATCGATCAGATTACCCGGTCGATCTCGGCCATGGAGCGTGTCACCCAAACCTCTGCCTCAAGCGCCGAACAGAGCGCCGCGGCAGCAATGGAACTCACCGTACAGTCGAGTCTGCTGAATGAGGTTGTAAGCCGCTTGACCAGCATGATCGAGGGCTCAGAAAAACAGGTCCTCGTCGGAGTCTAGGGCGAGTCACCACATACGATTTATTGCTTCCCTTAACCACACCCAGGTCTGCGCTCCACAAGGAGCGCAGATTTATTTAAGGCGAACGACGCGCATACGTCCAATCCGGTTCTATTCCCCCTCGCAGCGTAATCATGACGATCATCAGTAACGCGAATAAAAATGTTTAGACGAAAGCCTATCGAGACACCCGTATTCGGCCTTTTTCGAACCAGATGCAGTTTTTTATTTACAACAAATACTTTCTAAGAGTAAAAAAACGGCGTAGTTCCAGCTTCATTTGTTTGGACATCAAACTATGTCATACGTGTATCGCGCCCTATTCCTCGTGTTGCTTTTTGCGGCCCCCGTTGCACTTTTCGGCCAAGTCACTACAACTTCGATCGTCGGCACGGTCACGGATCCCACCGGAGCCGCCATCGCAGATGCCACCGTAGTCGCCACGGATACTGATCGCGGTCAGTCGAAGTCTGCGCAGACAGGGAGCGATGGGGCATACCGCATCGACTTCCTGTTGACCGGCAACTACACCGTCACCGTATCCATGCCCGGCTTCAAGCGGTTTGTGCAGAGAGGCATCACGCTCAATGCAGGAGCGCCGGCAAGCGTCGACATTGCGCTCTCCGCCGGCGAAGTGACGGAGTCGATTGAGGTCACGGCTTCGGCGCCGCTGGTCAACACCGTCAATGCCGAGGTTGGAACCACCGTGGACTCACGCCAGATGATCGAGCTGCCACTGGTGAACCGAAATCCGTATCAGTTGCTCGACCTGACACCCGGCGTGCAAACCAACTCCAACATTCAGTCGTTTGGCGCGCCCGCGCAGATCACCCTGATCAACGGCGGCAGTGATAACGGTGCAGGTTCGGTCAACTACTATCTTGACGGCGCGCCGAATATGACCGGTCTGCGCAACTCGGGCAACATTCTTCCCAATCCTGACGCGCTGCAGGAGTTTCGGGTTCAGACCAGCAACTACGGTGCGCCGTACGGACGCTTTGCTTCCGGCATTATCAATGCGCTGGTCAAGTCCGGAACGAACACGGTCCACGGCACGGTCTTCGAGTTCATTCGTAACCAGAAGCTCAATGCGCGCGACTGGGGATCGAACGCCACACTCCCGAAATCTCCTCTGCACCGTAACCAATTCGGCGCGACGCTTGGCGGTCCGATCGTACCCAACAAGACGTTCTTCTTCGGCTCCTATGCAGGCCTTCGCCAGACCAGTGGCACCTTCCTGCAGAACTCCATCATTCCCACAGCCGCAAATCAGGCCGGCAACCTGAGCGATCACTTCCCTGCTAGTCTTTCCTCAAGCTCGACCTACTCGTGCGCGTCAGGTTCTGCCCCGGTCCTATCGGCTGCCGACCTTGCAAGCGGCAAATATCTGATCTGCAATCCATACAGCAGCTCCAGCACCGCCAGCCGAACCACATATCCAGGCAATATCATTCCCGCGGCCCATCTCGATCCCGTTGCGACGAGATTCATGCAGAGCTATCTGCCGGCGCCGAATACGACGTTCTCCAGCTCAGTGGGCGCCTATCCTTCATGGCAGGGCTATTACAACTCTCCCTACAACACTGATGATTTCCTGCTGAAGCTGAACCACACGCTGAGCGCAAACCAGCAGTTGTCGGGCACCTACTTTAACTCCAGCGGCTTTAATGGAGCGCGCGGCGGATCAAGCAATGTCCCCTACTCTTCGCAGAACATGCTCTGGAGGCAGCAGAACTTCGTTCTTGCGCACACCTGGACCATCACGCCGGCCATCGTCAACAATGCCTGGATCTCCTACACGCGCCTGCTCTCAAACCGCGTCAACACCCCGACCCTCTCGCTTGCTGACTTCGGCTCTGCCTTTGCTCCGCAAGGGCCAAAGGCGCTGCCCAATCTCTCCATCACTGGATACTTCACTCTTGGGCAAACGAACTCCGGTCCCGGGTTCACGAACAACTATGCCGTCCGTGACCTGGTCACCTGGACGCGCGGCCGCCACACGCTTCAATTCGGGGGCGAGGCCGTTCTCGACAAATCGCAGAAGGTCGCCAATCTGAATAACTGGGGAAGCTTCTCCTTCAATGGAGGCGTCACCCGCGTTGGCAGTCAGTCGACAGGGCTTGCCGGCTTTGGCGACTTCCTGCTCGGTCTCCCCAGTTCGGCACAGCAGGACGCGCCTGCTTCCGTCTCTGCTGTCACTCTGACCTCGTCTTTCTTTCTGCAGGATGATCTCCGCCTCAATCGGCAGCTTACCGTCAATCTGGGGTTACGCTATGACATTCAGACGCCTCCGGTCGATCCGGCGAATCGCGAATCCAGCTTTGTTGCCGGGCAGCAATCTACGGTGCGTCCGAATGCACCTGTTGGCCTGCTCTTTCCCGGCGACGCAGGCATCTCCCGCGGCATCACCCCTGTGCGGTATAGCCACTTCTCTCCTCGCCTCGGTTTCGCTTATGATCCGTTTGCAAATGGCAAAACCGCCTTCCGCGGCGGCGCAGGACTCTTCTGGGGCTCACTCTCGGAAGAGAGCTGGATGGCCAGCGGCAATACGATTCCTTTCGCTATCCGCTACAGCTTCCCGGTCGTCTCCAGCACAACGGGCGCCAGCCTTTCGAATCCGTATCGTGGCCAGCCCTCCGGCAATATCTTTCCATACACCGGCAACTTCTTTCCGGTAGCCGGCCCCATTCAGCCGACAAGCAAGTCGGCTGACTCCCCCTACACCGTGCAGATGAACTTATCTGTCCAGCAGCAACTTACAAACTCCTGGGGCATCTCGCTCGCGTATGTGGGAGCACTCAGCCGCAATCAGGTCTACGCTCCCGATCTCAACTACCCCGGCCTCAACACAAACTATGGTCTTGCTGCCGGCAGTTCGGGATGCACCACCGGAGCAACAGGCACGCCAACACTCACTGCAACCACGGGTAACGTTCAGTGCCGCCGACCTTACCAGCCGTTTGGCACAATTCTGCGCACTGAGTCCAACCAGTCATCTTCGTATCACTCGCTGCAGGCGACGGTGACGCAGCGCATGTCTCACCATCTCTCTGTCAGCGGCACGTATGTGTGGTCGAAGTCGCTCTCCAGCGTCGGACTTGAAAGCTCAGGCCCCGGAGGCACAGCACAGAACTACACACGCCTGCGCGACGAACGTGGCCGCACCGACAATGACTACCGCCAGATGTCTACGATCGGCATCGTCTGGCAGCCGGACTACTACAGCGGATCACAACGCTGGCTCAAAGCGGTCACGAAGGGATGGGAGATTTCGCCTCTCGCTCGTCTCCGTAGCGGTTCTCCCTTTACTGTGTTGAATTCACTCGATGCCAACCTGGACGGGCAGACCAACGACCGCGCCTCCGTGATAGGCGAGCCGAATGCGGTGCAGCGCTCATTGAGCCAATGGTTCAATACATCAGCATTTGTTCAGAACGCTGTACCCACGAATGGTGTTCCAGTTAACGGCAACACGCCTCGTAATTTCCTGACGGGCCCCGCGTATCACAATGTCGATCTTAATCTGGCGCGTACCTTCCCGATTACGGAGCGCGTCAAGTTCCAGTTCAGGGCAGAGGCCTCCAACGCCTTGAACAACCCCAGCTACTCCAATCCGGGYGGCACCATCGGTACGGCAACCTTCGGTCGTATCACGGGGGCCGGTACCGTACGCCAACTGCAGTTTGGCGGCAAACTTAGTTTCTAACCATCGGGACGAGCGCATCAACGCTCGTCCCCACAAGGCAATACAAGGAGCAGCACACATGACCGTTCGCCCCGATGGCCTGAGCCGCCGCACCCTTCTCAAAATCAGTGCCGCCGGCATGGCCATGGCAAAGACCGGCGATCTCTTCTCTGAGCCGGCCGCGCCCGTTTCTGCAGGCCGCACCACCTCGCTGCGATCGCTCCATCTCGTTCTGCAACTCGACGCAACGACCGGCCTGCCTGTCTCCTATCGGTTGCTCCGCTCCGGCAAACTCTATCGCGGAAGCGCACCTGCTACCCCCTTGAAGGTCCGCCTCTTCCAGCGCGAACCTCACGCCTTCAGTGATGTGGAGATACGGCCTTCCGCCGAAAAGACAACGCGGTCTACGGCCGACTTTCATTTCCAGGCGACCTGCGATTCCGCACCTGCGGCAAACTTCATCCTGCGCTATGCGATCGATGGGCGGCGCATTCAAGTCACGCTCGAGGATGTACAGGAGCAACCCGGGTTTGAGCTGATCTCACTCTCGATGCCTTCCCTTGTCAGCGTGCACGAATCTGATCCAAATGCATGGATCGCCCATGCGGACGACGGCGGCGATCTGGTCTCGCTACGCGATGCCAAGGCCGGAAAGCTGCCTCTCAATACCTTCTGGGGAGAGATCAACGGCGTTCTTCCCGTCATCATGGCCGGGCACTCCGGCACGGTCTGCATGCAGGAGACGACGGCATTCATGGATGGCACACTCCTGTCGGTAACAGGCGAAGCCCCCGAAAGAATCGCCGCGCTCGGAACGACGAAGGTTCATCGTGTTGACGGAAGCGCCTGTTACGACATGAACCTGGGACGCGGCGCTCCGAAGAGCTGTGGCAACAACGCTACGCCTAACCTACTGGTAGAGCAGAAGTCTACCTGCCGCCTCGACTTCCTTGAACCGGAAGCAGGCGGAAAGGTCCTCGACTGGGTCGATGGAGCAAGACTTGTCCGGGCACGTATGCCTGCCATCCCCAATCACTTCTACGATGACAAGTTCATCTATGGCATTCGGGTTGACGAGCCGAAGTTTCCCAAACCGTCAGCAACCTTTGAGCGCTGCGAACAAATCATTCGAGATATCCATGCCCTGACTGATGGCTCTCCGCAACTCGTTCACCTGTGGGGCTGGCAGTTCCGCGGAAAAGACACGGGCTACCCCGCGGTGAACGTTGTGGATGAACGCATTGGAGGCTATGACGGCATGATGCGTCTGATGGACCGCGCGAAGGCTCTGAACACAACCGTCAGCCTTTCAGACAACTACGACGACGCATATCGCAGCAGCCCGGCATGGAACGAAGAGATGATCGCCCGCAAACCCGATGGCCAGCTCTGGAAGAGCCGCGAATGGACCGGCGAAGAATCGTACATTCAGGGCTTGGCCAAGTATATGGAAGGCCCAGGTCCGGATCGCGTCCGTTATACCTGCGAACGCTACAAGCTGCCGGGAACCATCCATGTCGACGTGCTCTCGTACTACGCTATCCGCAACGACTGGGACTCCAAACATCCAGCCAGCGGCATTCGTAATCTCAATGCGGGCCGTTACCGCATTATGGAAGAGTTCGCCAAGCACGGCGTCGACGTCACGTCGGAAGGGCTTCGCTATCCATTCATCGGCAAGATGAGCATGAGCTGGTACGCGGGCGGTCCCAAGCCCTGCCCCTTCGGTGGAAAGCCAGTACCGATGCTCTCCATGATCTACCGCAAGAGCGCAGTCTGGGGCCGCGCCGGTAACGCGGGCGAGCTTCCACTCTTTCTCATGACCTTCTACGGTGAAGCACAGCACTCCATCTTCAATGGAGATGCCTCACAGGAGAAGATGCTCGACTCCTTCTATCTGACAATGGTGCCGTGGTTCCGTCTGCACCTGCTCAACATCGAGGGCTTTCAGCGTACTCAAGACCGGACAGTTACACACCTCGAAGGCTCCGGCAACTCCATCGAGATGGACTGGCAAGATCAGAGTTACAAAGTCATCCTCAACGGAGCGGAGGTGGCACGAAAGGACGCCGTCTTCTGCCCCCTGGGGAATGATCGCATCGCCATGTATTCCGTCCATGATGGCCCGTTGACCGCGACGCTGCCCTCCTCCTGGAACCCCCAGGAGGTCACAGGCGCGATACTCTTCCCAGACAGAAAAGAACCCGTCTCTCTGAAGCAGGCAGGCCGCGAGGTCACGGTCACGATGCAGGCACGGCGGCCTGTCATGCTGTATCGCAGCCGGAACAGCGCAAGCACAACATAACCGCGAAGACCAGGGCCAGGTGTCCTATGGTGGCTGGACCGAGAATATTCGTTTGTTCAGCCACCGTATTCTGCAAGATGTTGGGTTTCCTCCGGTTTGCTTGACCACCATCAAAGCGACACGGCACACTTGCCTTCTGGAGCATTTTTCCTGTTGCTAGGTATCCCGGAAGGGGCGTGCAGCGGCGTTTTCATCGCGGAAAACGCTCATCGATGCAGAAGCCCTACACCACACCTACAGGGAAAATGCTCTGACGGCAAAGGAGCTTGACCCAAGTGAAATTGAGACTACCCCTGGCACTTCTCTTCCTCGCACTCGCACCTGTGCTCCGCGCACAGCAGCCGATTCGAGTCGCGATCGTCGGCCTCGTGCACGGCCACGTCAAAGGCTTCCTTCGCGATCTTCCCAAGTCCACGGATGCTCAACTGGTCGCAATCGTGGAACCCGATACCGCGCTCGCCGCCAAGTACGAGAAGCAGTTCTCTCTCGACCATTCCCTCTTCCATGCCGACCTGGAAGAGACGCTCAACAGCACGCATCCTGATGCCGTACTGGTTTACACCACCATCCTGGACCATCGCCGCGTCATCGAGGCCGCTGCCCGTCATCACATCTCGTCCATGGTAGAGAAGCCCCTTGCGACGACCATGCCTGATACGCTCGCCATCCGGGACGCGGCAAAACGTTACAACGTGCATGTCCTCGTCAACTATGAGACGACGTGGTACTCCTCCAACGCTGAAGCCTTGAGCCTTGCTGCCAATGGCAAGCTAGGCGATGTACGGAAAGTCGTTGTGCACGATGGGCACGAAGGCCCGAAGGAGATTGGCGTCGGCCCGGAATGGCTTCCCTGGCTCACCGATCCCGTTCGCAATGGTGCAGGTGCACTCTTCGATTTCGGCTGCTACGGTGCTGACCTTGCCACAGTACTGATGCATGGAGAAACTCCAGTCTCTGTCACCGCCTCCGCTCAGACCGACAAGCCGGAGATCTATCCGCACGTCGACGACGATGCAACGATCATCGTGCGCTACCCGAAGGCTCAGGCAGTTCTGATGGCGTCGTGGAACTGGAGCTTCGCCCGCAAAGATATGGAGCTCTACGGAACCCGGGGAACCGTCTTTACCGTTGGCCCCTCCCATGCACGCAAACGCTTCGTCGGCGAATCCGAAGAGCAGACCGGAACCTCTCCCTCGCTTCCCGCCGACCAATCCGGTTCTCTGAAATATCTGGCTGCCGTTCTTCATGGAGAGGTCAAAGATCAGGGCGATCTGTCTTCCCTGGACACGAACCTGATCGTGATGCAGATCCTCGACGCCGCTCGCACCTCAGTGCAAACCGGAAAGACCGTCTCCTTGAAGCCATTGCAGTAATAATCTGGACCTAGCCACCACAAAATAAGAATCGGAGGAACGATGCCGCAACTTACGATCATTGCAACCCTGATAGCGAAGCCGGGTAAGAGCGAGGCACTTGGACAGGCGCTTCTCGAACTTGTGCCACCGTCGCGCGCAGAAGAGGGTTGCATCAATTACGACCTGCACCATTCCCTGAATGACGCAAATACATGGGTCGTCTATGAAAACTGGGTCTCAAAAGCGGCCCTGGAGTACCACTACGCTACCCCGCATTTCCAGGCGTTTTCCAAGCAGCTCGACGATCTCCTCGACGGAAGCGTCGGCCCGCAGGAGCTCCAAATGGTTAGCTCGAAGGCCTGATCGCAGATCCACGGCATCCTCCCCTTGACATTCGACATGAGATACGAAACCCTTTTGTCGAATATCAAGGGGAGAGTCTATGCCGCCGTCCACTGACATTCTTCAGGGAACACTCGACGTTCTTATCCTGAAAACCCTCGCTCACGGCCCCATGCATGGCTGGGGCATCGCCACTCGCATTCAGCAGATCTCAGCGGATGTCCTCCAGATTGGGCAAGGTTCTCTTTATCCCGCGCTGCATCGGCTCGAATACAAGGGCTGGATTGAAGCTTCCTGGGGAGCCTCAGAGAACAACCGGAAGGCGAAGTTCTACTCCCTGACGCCTGTCGGCAGCAAACAACTACGGTCCGAGCTGGAACAGTGGGAGCGCTTGAGCACCGCGATCTCTACGGTACTTAACGCATCCCGAGAGGAGTTCGCATGATCCGCGAAGCCATCTCCCGCCTCCGCTATATCTTTCGCAAGCACAACGCCTCGACGGAAGTCGACGAAGAGCTGCGCCTTCATATGGCGCACGCCGTCGAGGCAAAGATTGCGTCAGGCCTGTCACCTCACGAAGCCCGCCGTCAGGCTTCCATTGAATTCGGCAGCATGCAAGCTGCACGCGAACAATGTCACGATCAGCATCCGCGGGCATGGTTAGACACCCTGCGGCAGGATCTTCAGTTCAGCCTTCGTTCCCTGAAGCGAGATCGCGGTTTTACCGTGGTTGCTGTTGCGATTCTCGCAATCGGGATGGGAGCCAATATCGCTGTCTTCAGCCTGGTGAACACGATCCTTTTACGACCGTTGTCCTTTCACGATCCCGAAGCGCTGGTATGGATTCAGCCCGCAGATGCCGGCGGCGGGCTCTCCGGTTCCACCTATTCGGTCGACGCGTATGAAGACCTGCGCGACATGAATCGCTCTTACAGCGGCGTGACGGGCTATTTTGCATTCAGTTCGCCCAACAACCATAAACTTACCGGGAACGGCATTCCGCGACCAATCAGCGGGATCGATGTCATTCCCAACTTTCTTAACGTACTTGGCGYATCGCCTGGTCTTGGAAGAGACTTCCGCAAGGAAGACGGGATTAAAGGCGCTTCACCGGTTGTGATGCTTTCGCATGAATTCTGGATGACGCGCTTCCATGGAGACCGCGACCTGATCAATACCGCGGTCTCCATCGACAACACACCAGTAACGGTTGTCGGAATACTGCCGGAGAGCTTCGATTTCGGTTCTACATTTTCGCCCGGCACACGCGTAGACGTGCTCACGCCTCTGAATGTAGAGGCGATCCGTTACTCCKGAAATACGCTGACTTTTATCGGGCGCTTAAAGCCGGGCATTCCCGCGCAGCAGGCATCGGCCGAAACCGCAACGCTGTTCCCTCAGTTCTATTGGGGAAAGAAATTCCCCGATAGTAAGGGCAGCTATGGCCGAGCCATCGCTGTCCCGATGAAGGAACATGTTGCCGGGCAGCTTCGCCGTTCTCTCTATGTTCTTTGGGCCGCAGTTGCGACCATCCTACTGATCGTCTGTGTCAATCTCTCAAATCTGCTGCTTGGCCGTGCGGCATCGCGCAGCAAAGAGTTTTCCCTCCGCTTTGCGCTGGGCGCCAGCCGCGGGCGACTGATACGGCAGTTGCTCACGGAGAGCTTCCTGCTCGCCGCTTCCGGTTCGATGCTTCTCGGCCTGATCGCGATGGTCCTCTTTGGCACAATCCCCAGCCTTCGAGCGACCGATACTGGCCTTCAGTCTCGACTTAAAGACAGTGGACCGGCTGCCAGTGAAGGCAAACGGCACGAAGGGCTGCGCAATGCGCTTGTCGTGAGTGAGATCGCCCTGGCCTGTGTCCTGATCGTCGGCGCAGGCCTCCTATTGAGGAGCTTTCTCCATGTCATGGATGTTGATCTCGGTTTCCGGCCATCACAATCCGCGTCAATCACGGTTGATGTGCCGAACCTGAAGAATGAGGATCGATACAGTTTCTATCGCAATTTGATGCACGAAGTCTCCATGGTTCCGGGAGTTCAGACTGCGGGTCTCTCCGACAATCTTCCCCTCGCACGCAATCGCACCTGGGGCCCTCCTGGAGTAAAAGGGGTGATGTATGGGCGGAACGAGCGTCCGTCCACATTCGTTTACGTCGTCTCTCCGGGCTATCTCCCAACCATGGGAATGCATCTTCGTGGGCGTGATATCTCCTGGAATGACAACGCTACCAACGAACCGGTGATCATCATCAATGAGAAGGCTGCACGCTTCCTGTTCCCCAATGGCGATGCGATCKATCACATGGTGGTGATGAGCGGGAAAGACGTCCGCATCATTGGTGTTGTCTCAGATATCCATGAAACCAACGTCGAAGCGAGTTCTTCGTGGCAGGTCTATCTGCCCATCGCCCAGGGATGGGGCGAAGATGGCGCAGAACTGGTGATTCGCAGTTCCATGCCACCGGATACTCTTGYAGCTCCCTTACTTTCTACCCTGCGGCGACTCAACCCTGGTCAGCCCGCGGTAGAGCTCCGCCCACTGCAGGCATTGGTCGACCACAGCATCTCTCCTCGCCGCTTCTTTGCGTTCCTCGTCGCAATCTTCGCCGCTGTTGGGCTTTTGCTTGCATGCCTTGGAATCTACGGTGTCATCTCCTACTCAGTTGCCCGCCAGACACAGGAGATTGGCATTCGCATGGCTCTTGGGGCAACACGCAGCCGCGTACTGTTCAGTGTTATTGGGAGAACGGTGCGCCTTTCGGTCATCGGCATAGCCATTGGAACCATCGTTTCCTTCATGGTGGCGAAAACCATCACCGCATTGCTTTATGGAACGGAGCCTGGCGATCCGATCACATTTTCCGGAATGATTCTGCTTCTGCTCTCTGTCGCTGTCTGCTCCGGCTACCTGCCGGCAAGACGAGCAGCGGACGTAAGCCCGATGACCGCGCTCCGAACGGAGTGATTGCTCCAATTACCAGGACGGTACGATGATGGATCATCGAGGAATTCTCCGATGCGTGCTGCAGTCCTGGAACAGCCGGCGCCGATTGAGACCTCACCGCTGGTACTGCGGGACGTCCCAGTGCCCTCGCCCTTGCCCGGTGAAGCGTTACTGAAAGTTGTGGCGTGTGGAGTTTGCCATACTGACCTCCATATCGCTGAAGGTGACCTTCCTCCGATCAAAAAGGCCATCATTCCCGGGCACCAGATCGTGGGCGAGGTCGTGAAGACGAACGTTAGTTCTCTTCAAATTGGAGATCGCGTTGGCGTTGCCTGGCTTGGCGGTACCGATGGCACCTGCCGATACTGCACGACGGACCGTGAAAATCTATGCGACCATCCCGTATTCACGGGATACGGACGCGATGGAGGGTTTGCAGAATACGTTACCGTCGATGCTCGTTTCACC
>NZ_JBFRCY010000030.1:0-12169 GCF_052113305.1 Terriglobus sp. YAF25 | reverse complement strand
ACAAACGGGACATCTAAAAAGAGAAACGGCCCTCATGAGAGCATGAGGGCCGTTCACTTTTGGGTCTCGGTTAAGCCCGGACTTTTACCGTTCCGTCGCTTGCACTCGCAGCATACTTCACAAGTTTCGCCGAGGCAACATCGCCTCCGTCGAGTGTGATCTTCTCTGAGCCTGAACCTTCCACCTGAAGATATGTCTGCGGTGCACCCTTCATCCGTGGATCTGTCAGAAGGACTTCCTTGCTGTTGATGAAGCGTACAGCAGATTCCGTCTGGCTGTCGGCTTCGACATTCAAGCCGCGGATGGAAGCATCTACGACGCGATCAAAGATGACCGCCGGCCGCAGGTCCGACGAGGCCAGCCGGAACTTTACGTTCTCGACGGTCAAACCGTGGACTCCCCGGGCATAGAGCCCATAGGCAGGCATCGGCCCCATCATGAAGTACTCGCCGGCGATCTCAGGAAGGTCTCTGCGGGCAGCATCCTCTGCGGTTCCGCCACCACCGAAGGTGAGATTGATATTGGAGAGCGAGACGTTCTCCATCGTCGCGCCCCCACTGCAGGTGAGCGTGATGCAGGAGTGCTTCTCTCCGGGATTGTAGCCACTGGTGACTTTTGCCTCCGCAAGCTGCGGGGGATCGGTGGTTACTGTGCCTTGGATATTGCTGAAAGAGACATTGCGGAGGACGGCAGGTGCGCCTGATTCCTCACGAGGAGCAGTGGCCATATCGTCGGTGCGTGGCGCGTTGGCGCGAGGCTGCCGTGGACCAACACCGACGTGGATCGGACCGGTTACTTGATCGAGAGTGATATTGGAGAAGTTGATGTTTTCATAGCTGGAGCCCGGGTTTCCCTGGAACTTAATCGGGCATCCGTACACCTGCATCAGAACGCAATTGGAGACGGTGATATTACGCGGAGAACCGCCCCCGAAGCGGAAGACCGACCAGCGTGTACTGAAGATAGAGTTGGTGATCGCGACGTTGTGGCAGCTTCCGAAGAGAGCGCATRCATCGTCCTGGCAGAGAATGATGCAGTTATTAACGGTGACATACTGCGCACTGATGAAGTGAAAACCGTCGTTGTTGCCGTTCACCCGGTTATGAATATAGATGCCGTCCATGTGGACGCGCTTGCTCTGGATGACCCGGATGCTGTGGTACGCGCAGTCAAGGAGATCGATATCGCGTACGCGGAGGCCTTCACAACGATAAGCCAGGATATGGTATGGGCGGCTGTTTCCGCCCAAACCGCTGGGCGGCTTTTGGCCACGGACCGGGGAATGGAACTGGTAGCCCTGGCCATCGATCGTTCCCGGGCCTTCAACGGTGACGTTGGTGGCATTGACAGCATAGAGCAATGCCCAGTTGCCATCGATCAGTGTGGTATCTCCGCTAAGCGGAATGGCGTCAACGGCGTGATACTGCTTTCCGTCCGCCGATCCCAGCAGTTTGCCGGATGCCGCAATATGCAGCGTGACGTTGCTCTTCAGCTCCACGGTACCGATCTGGAAGGTGCCTGCTGGAACAAGAACCGTGCCCCCGCCATCGTGGTTGCACGCATCGATCGCCGCTTGCAGGGCTTTGGTGTCCAGCGCGACGCCGTCACCCTTCGCGCCATAGCTGCGAATGTTATAGACGCGGCTGCCAAGATCGATGTCGCTTCGCGACGGAGCTGCTGCATGAGCCTGCTTCGGAAGCATGTCGAAGGCAGCTCCCGCGGCAAGGGCTGTCAGAGGGGCTTTTTCGAGCCACTGACGGCGAGTGAGACGAGCAGGCGTACCTTGTGCGGAAGAAAGATAATTTTCAGGCATGGAATGGTGTCCGGATCGAAGAAATTCGAGGTGGGACAACGATAGATGTATTCGTATACATGAGTCAACCTATAAACTAGGTTCAGTCGGTGAATTTCGCCGTAATTTCCGCACTTTGGAGAGTGCCTTCCACATGGACATGCGAGACATTGCGAAGATCGCRGGCGTATCCAGCGCAACGGTCTCACGAGTCATCAATGGATCGTCCCTCGTTCGCCCTGAAACTGCAGAACGCGTGCAGCGGGTGATCGAGAAGACGAACTTTGTGCCGAATGGAAGTGCGACGACTCTGAAGTATGGCCGCAGCAGCACCTTCGGTCTCATCATTCCCGACATTACCAACCCGTTCTTCCCGGAACTGATTCGTTGCTTCGAAGCCATCCTGGTCTCTAACGATCAGGACATGCTGATGGCGACGACCGACTTTCAGCCGGCAAAGCTGCAGCGGACTATTCGCCGGATGCTGATCCGAAAGGTCGATGCGGTTGCCCTGCTTGCGGCAGAGATTGAAACGCAGCCGATCGAATCGCTCATCCATAATCGTGTCCCGCTTGTCACTCTCGACCGTCGCAGTATTGCGCGAGGCGTAAGTGATGTGGCCGTGGAATACCTAAGTGGCATGAAACAGGCAGTGGAGCATCTCAAGCGGTTGGGGCATCGCCGCATTGGATATATCGGTGGTTCGCTTGGGCTGACGATCTCAGAACATCGTGTCGAGGGCTTCCGCACTGCAATCGAAGAGGCCGGATTGAAGTACGATCCGAAGTTTGTTCTGCCGGGGAATTACCGGATCAGCGGCGGAGAAGCGGGCATGCGCGAGATCCTTGCGATGAAAACGCGTCCGACTGCCATTCTGGCGACGAACGATCTTACGGCGATTGGAGCCATGCGAGTGGCACGTGCACAGGGCGTTGGCATTCCCGAAGAGATCTCGATCATCGGATTTGACGACATTGAGCTGTGCGAGATCGTTTATCCCGCATTGACGACGCTGCGCCTGCCGCGGCAGGAACTGGCGCAGGCGCTCTTCCGGGCGCTCGATGTACTGGCGAAGCATCCCCATGGAAGAGGACATCAGTCCATGGTGAGTACCACGCTCGTGATCCGGGACTCCACGGGGCCGGCTCCTCGCGATCGAAAGCCGGCCGGCAAGTAGTTTGAACTCACTGCAGAGCTGATACTCCCGACTTGCCCGCTTATCGCGTTTCAGATCGTGAAACGATCCATGAGAAGAATGCTGTAATGCGGAATGTACCCATTCTTACCCGTACGGCGCATTCATGCGTGCGGAACGAATACATTCGTCATGCCCCCGATGCTGGCCGTCTCCTGGAAAATGAAACGCCGACGCCGGTTTCCTCGTGAAACTCGGATGTCTGATATGGAGTCATTATCGTATCTGCTGAGGGAAGATGGCCGTCGTGCGTATGTTGTATTGGTCTTGCAGAAGATGGATGAATTGCCGCGCCGGCGCGATTGCCGGTCTTGCTATATTCGCCTGGGCGCAATGCTCTCAGGCGCAGGGGACGTCTCCGGCGAAGTCACAGGGAATCTCTATCTCCTATGAGGCTCCCGAGGATGGTCTTCTGACACTGGTGCTTGAGGATGCGAAGGGCATTCGCGTCAAGAACCTCGTCGCCGACCAGCCTGTCCATCAAGGAAAGAACATTATCAGGTGGGATGGAACTTCGACAGACGGTGTGGCTCATCCCGGGAAGTACCATGTCCGCGGTCTTTTCCATCAGGCGATTACGCCACGTCTGCAGTACTCCATCTATTCTCCGGGTGATCCGCCGTGGCCCACATCCGATGGAACCGGAGCGTGGCTGGCAGATCATACAGCGCCGGCTTCTGCATTGTTTCTTCCGCAGGGTAGTCCTTGGCCAACGCACTCTACGCAACCACAGATTTTGCTTGGAGCGGATGCGGCGGAGGCCGGTCACGCCCTGATTTGGACTGATCTGAATGGCCACAAGCTTGGTGGCACGAAGATTCGCGGATGGAACGGTGGCATAGTGCTTGCGCGGGATATCGGCAGCGCCGGAAATCCTGACCATGTTGCTTACACCGTCTATGTTGTGAATCCGAGCCGAGACTTTGGCGTAAAGGATCCTGGCGCGCTGCAGGTCTATGCCATTACCAGGAATGGTCTGGCTCCGGTGGACAAGGTTGTTGGTGGTATCCAGGTACATGACGCCTTTCGTGAGCTGGTTGGACTGGCGGCATATAACGGTCTGCTGTTGCTCTCGAATCCGGCTGCGAACGAGATTGTTGCCTTTGACGTGCGGCATGCTACGCAGCCTGCGTTTGCAAGGGTTAAGCTCTCCGGGTTGGGTGCCCTAACCTTCGAGCCGGATGGCCATTTGCTGGTCACGACCACGGAAGGCATTACGCGATTCACCGTGAAGAACGACTGGCGTTCCGTGGAGTTGACAGGAGCGCAGGTGGTCGTCGCTTCAGAGGCGCTACAGGCGCCCAAGCAGATCATCGAATCAGATGGTGAGATCTATGTTGCAGACTGGGGAAGCAGTCACCAGGTGAAAGTGTTTTCTGCGACGGCAGGCAAGCTCGCGCGTGTGATCGGCCGTCCCGGAGGCCCACAGATCGGCGCATACGACGAACTACGCATGGCGCATCCTTTGGGAATGACGGTGGACTCCAACGGCGTGCTCTGGGTTGCCGAAGAAGATTATCTTCCCAAGCGAATCAGCCGGTGGAATGCGAAGACCGGTGCGTTTCTCAACGCATGGTATGGTCCTACACAATATGGCGGCGGAGGATTCGCCGATCCGCATGATCCCTATCGTGCTTACTATCCGTCGATCGGAAACCCAGGCAGTATGGGGCTGCTCGAATTCAAGGTAGATTCCGCAACCGGAGACTCCCATCTGACGGCAGTGCGATACCGTTATCCGGATCCGCTCAACGATGTGATTGCCTATGCTGGTCAGCCTGCGAAGCCGATCTTCTTTCCGAATGACATGATCCCGGTAGGCTCGCATGGAGGCATTACGCCGGCGCAGACCTTCTATCGAAACGGGCACCAATACTTCACCGACTCCTACAACACCTACTGGTATAACCAGACCGCCGTTAGCGATCTGTGGATCATGGAGGATGGTGTTTGCCGTCCCATTGCTTCGGCAGGTTGGCTCGAACCAGGTCCTCATTACTGGACGACTCTGGATAGGCCCGATATTAAGAGCAAGATGCCGCCAGGGAAACCGGAGGGCGTCTTCTTTGTCTGGACCGATCGCAATCATGACCACGCGGTTCAGGCCGACGAGGTAGAGTTCAGCCGTCCGGCGGTGCGCGGTTCAGCGGGTGTCGTGATACAGCCCGATCTTTCCGTTATCAGCGGAGGGCCTTACCGCCTTCCCGCGGCTTCGGTCGACAACGCCGGTGTTCCTGTCTATGACCTGAACCAGCTGACATTGCTCTCGCATACGCTTGCGGAAGGGGATGTGGCTCTAAGCCCCGATGGCTGGTTCCTTGCCGATATGAGTGGCTATAAAGATGGGCAGCTTCGGTGGACGATGTCGAGCCGTGGCATTGGAACGCCGCCAACAGGGCCGGGAGACATCCAGGAACCGAAGCGGATGCTCGGATATCCGGTCATGCCGGCCAAAGGCCAGGCGGGATACGTGGTTGCCCGCTACTCCTATATGGGAGAGATTTACATCTACACCACCGACGGTTTGCTGGTTACGACCCTTGGCGCCGATACACGCATGGCCCCTTTCTGGCCGTATCCGAAACAGAAGCCAGGTATGGCGGTCACGGGGCTCAGTTTCGATGCGGAACACTTCTGGCCGTTTATGTTTGGAGAAGACGACGGCAATGTCTACCTGGCTATCGGAAAGTGGCACACCTCGATCGTGCGTCTCGATGGCCTCGATTCAGTCCGGCGGGTTGATCTGGGATATATAGACGCCACGAAAGAGACAATTGCAGCTGCCGAACCGCTCCGCACGGAAACCGCATCGAGAGAAAAGCTGCGCGCTGAAGTTGAGGTCCATCGCGTCAGTGCAACTGAGAATAAGAAGTGGAGCGAGAAAGACTGGGCATCGATCGATGCTCAATCGTCCTTCCAACTCGGTACGGATGCTAAGAGTCTGATTGTTGCTTACAGGACGAGTCAACCGCAGCTTCTCCGCAACAGCGCCGCTGAATTCCCCTATGCGTTCACGCAGGGCGGCGGGCTGGACCTCATGATCCGAGCGGAGGGAGCAAGTGATAGCCGGCAAGTCCTTGTCGGTGATTCCCGGTTGTTCGTGACACAGAGAAATGGCAAGCTGCTGGCAGTTCTCTATCGGCAAAAGGCTGAGAGAGCGGGCAACCGTGTCACCTTCGCGTCGCCAGTGGGAGAGGTGACCTTCGATGATGTCCAGGATGTCAGCGATCGCGTCAAGCTTGCCGTGAATGGAGCCGCATATGAAATCTCAGTGCCCCTCGATCTACTGGGTATCGATCCATCACCGGGCAAAACATATCGCGGAGACGTAGGCATGGTGTTTAGCGACGGCGTACGAGCACGGGCTCGGGTCTACTGGCACAACAAGGCCGACTCTATGACGGCTGACGTTCCGAGTGAGGCTCGCCTGAATCCAAGTCAGTGGGGCATCTTCCGGTTCTGAAGGGGAACTGGAAGACCTGCACAATCTCAGTTGCCGGTACCTCATAGCCGGACCGGTAACTGAGACAGCAGACCTCCGTCGACGCGATAGGAAGCGCCGGTCATGAATGAGGCCGCGTCGCTGAGCAGGAACGCGATCACGCGCGCAATCTCGGAGGCATGGGCTACACGGCCCAACAGGTGATTGCCTCCCCACTGTTCTAATGTCTGCTCCAGCCCATCCCTTCCCCCGAAGCGCTCTGCGGAAGAACGAACCATTGGCGTGTCTACGGTGCCCGGAAGGACGGCGTTGACGCGGATCCTATCTTTTGCATGATCGACAGCCATGGCGCGGGTTAAGGCTTCGAGTGTTCCTTTACTTGCCGCATAGGCCGCAACGCCTTCCTGACATGCGAGTGCTTGTACGGAAGAGACCAGGACAATCGATCCACCACGCGTCATTGCTGGAATGGCGGACCGGCAGGCGAGAAAGGCCCCGCGAGCATTGACCTGCTGGACAAAGTCGTATTCTTCGACCGATGTATCGACAACCGACCCGTAGTGCTGAATCCCGGCACTATAAACCAGCCAGTCAAGCGGTCCACGCTCGATAGCTTTTTTGACCGCTTCGCAGACCTGGTTGGCATCGCGTACATCGCAGGCTATGTACCGCAGTCTTTCAGGCTCAGCCGGCCTTCGCAGATCRGCGATCGTAACCTCGGCCCCCTGATCCAATAATGTCTGTGACGTAGCCCATCCGATGCCTGAAGCCCCACCAAAGACGAGTGCATTTTTTCCTTGGGTGATCTGCATTCCTACTCCACTTCCATGATCAGTCGTTCAGCCATGGTGAAAGCGCCACGCAGCTCCGCGAGTCCTCGCAGACGTCCGATGGCGGGATATCCGGGAGCGGCATTTCGCTCGCGGTCATTGAGCAGCTCCTGGCCGTGGTCAGCCCGGAATGGTAAATGGAAATGATCTCCGGCAAACTCGCGACGACGCTTTTCTTTCACGAGTTCGACGATGATGCCAATCAGGTCAGCATCTCCTTCAAGATGAGCCGCCTCAAAAAACGTCTCGATACCGTTCGAGTAAACCGTCTGCCGTTGTGTCGAGCGCAGGTGAAGAAAGCCAATGCGAGGAGCGAAGCTCTGCACCATCGCGAGCAGGTCGTTGTTTGCTCTGACGCCCAGAGCTCCCGTGCAGAAGGTCAGCGAATTGGCCGCATGAGGATACTGCTGCAAAAGCCATTGCAGGTCATCCGCCGTGCTGACAACCCTGGGTAAACCCAATAACGGGYGCGGCGGGTCATCTGGATGGATGCAAAGCTTTACACCGCACTCCTCCGCTACCGGGCAAACCAGCGTGAGGAACTCCCGAAGCGAGAACCGAAGATCCTCCGTGGAGAGACCGGAGTACTCCTGTAACAGGTCGTTCGTCTTCTGCAGCGTGAGAGACCGATGCCCTCCAGGGAGCCCCTGGAGGATCGTCTGCTGCAGCAGGTCCTTCTCTTCCGGAGACAGACCTGAAAGATAGGCATACGCCGCCCGGCTCAGCTCTTCGCCCCAGTCGGTTTGCGCACCCTTCCGTTGCAGCAGATAGAGATCGAATGCAGCGAAGGCGAGCGTATCAAAACGCGTGGTATATCCACCGTTTGGCGCCGATTCGTGCAGATGAGTCCTCATCCAACTGAAGAGAGGCATCCAGTTGTAGGCGATGGTCCGTATGCCGCAGGCTGCCAGATTTCGAATCGATTGCGCGAAGTGCTCCACATCAGCGCGCCAACCGGGTGCCTGCATCTTGATGCGCTCTGTGACCTCGAGGCTTTCGACGACGGCCCATTCCATACCCGCGGACCGTATCTCGGCTTGACGCGCCTGGATGCTCTCGACCGGCCACATCTCCCCAGCCGAAAGTTCATGCAGAGCCGTTACAATTCCGGTCGCGCCGGCTTCTCTTGCGTCTCGCAAGGTGACACGGTCCAGCGGACCGAACCAGCGCCAGGTTTGCTCCAATAACATCCTTACCTTTCCCCAGGAAACTCCTACGGCGAGATGCCCAGAGTTGTTCCCTTTGCATTTTCAGCATGTATTGCGATAAGTTTCCTGTGCACGATGACGAACTCGCACGAAGTCAGCCCACCAGCGTTACGATCCTACGTTCCCAGCGGTATTGAGATGAATCTCACTTGGCGAGAAGGGAAGTTGTTTCACATCGTGAGATACATCGAGATCCATGATGACTCAAGCGAACGCAGCCCCTTCGAGTGACAGGCCACATGGACACAATGATTGGAAGAGAGCGCAAGATGAAGCATTTATCGAAACCAACTCCTGCAGAAGGCCCAAAGCGGGGATACACGATTCAGGCAGTTGTCCGCGCTGCCTCGATCATCAACGCATTTCAATCAACCTCCGAGGTATTGGATCTTCGAGTGGTAGCTGCGAGAACAGGGCTGCATAAGGCCACTACGTTTCGCCTGTTGGAAACACTCGTGGAGACGCGCATGCTGGAACGGGCGGGGAAGCAGGGGTATCGCTGTTGTGTCCAGACGGCGCGTGCTAAACGCTATCGGATTGGCTATGCCTCCCAAAGTAACCTCCTGCCATTTACAACGACCGTGAGTGACAGCCTGGGGGTCGCTGCAAATGCGGCGAATATCGATCTGCTGGTGCTGAACAATGGCTTCAGCCCGAGGGTGGCTCTGCAGAATGCCGAGACCTTCGTTGATGAGAAGGTCGACCTTGTCGTCGACTCCCAGATCAATGTGGCGGTCGCTGCACAGATTGCGGCGAAGTTTTCCGATGCCCGTATTCCTTTTATTGCTCTGGATATCCCGCATCCCGGCGCTATCTATTACGGCGCGGACAACTACAAGGCGGGGCGGATGGCCGGACGGCATCTCGCACGGTGGGCCGAGAAGAACTGGAAGAGCGGTCCTGAACAGATCATTTTGCTTGGTGTTGACGTGGCCGGCCCACTGCTCAATGCGAGGCTGACCGGAGTTCTGGACGGCATTAATGAAGTGGGACAGTACGCTCGCACCGTTCCGACGCATCACTATGACACCAAGGGGGGACAGTTTGAGGCCACCCTGGACATCGTCCGTCGTCATATCCGCCGCAGAAAACCGGAGCGTGCGTTGGTGGGAGCGGTCAACGACTCTACGGCTCTGGCTGCGCTGCAGGCCTTTCGTGAGGTTGGCCTTGAGCGCGCGTGTGCCATCGCAGGGCAGGATGGCAGCGTGGCCGCCCGTGAGGAGATGCGCCGTGCCTCAACACGGCTGGTCTGTTCAGTCGCCTACTTTCCGGAGATGTACGGCGAGCGGATCATCCAGTTGGCGCTGGATGTCTTGAAGCACAAACCCGTGGCTCCAGCCGTATTTGTGCAGCATGAACTCATCACACCGCAGAACGTAGACAAGATTTATCCAAACGATAGTTGGATGAAGGTGCGGCCCAATCGGGTCTAAACTGCTTCGATTTGTCTCACTAGGTGAGATATGTTGTGCAATTGCAAACGGACTTCTTTGGAGGCCGTCAGTTGGAAAAACTGGCGTCCATTCTTGATAGATAGCAAGATGTCCCGGAAATTGGCTACCGCCTGCGAGTGGCTCTGACCTGAAAGGCATTTCACAATGCAAAACGACTCAAAGTCGGGAGAGCCCCGTTGACATCGTTTTACGCCAACACTTACAACGCTGCTCGACCCGGTACATCAGCCATTCTGATCCCCCAACGAGATGGCTGGGCCGGCAATGAGTACGTTTCCCGGGAGGCTGCATGCAAGTTATCAACAAAAAAGAGATCAAGTGGCACCAACCGCTACGCAGAGTCTGGATGCGCCCATTCTTCTCTCTCGCACTTTCTTTTCCAGGCGTGGTTTCTTCCGCACTGGCCGTAACGCTGGTATCTGCCACCGCTGCCTTCGCGCAGACCGGGCAGGGTTCTATCAGCGGTACCATCCGTGACAGCCAGGGCGATCTGGTCCCGGGGGCGAGGATTGAGGTCATCAGCGATGCGACCAAGGTATCGCAGGTGGCGACCACCAATAACGCCGGTCTCTTTCAGATTCAGTCACTCAACCCAGGGGCCTACACGGTTGTCATCGCCAAAGAAGGGTTTGAGAAAACGACCGTCAAAGCGGTTAATGTCTCAGGTGTGGGAGCGACGCCTATTGATGTCATGTTGACATTGGGGGCGACCACGGAGACGGTTACCGTCAATTCTGACGCAGAACTGATCAGCAAGACCGACACTGATGTCGTCACGACGGTCGACAACGCACTCGTGCTGAACCTGCCATATCCCGAGCGCAGCTCCCTGGGGGCAGCGCTGCTGGTGCCAGGTGTCGAAGGCGATCCTCTGCAGCCGGGCGGTATCTCCACGGAGAACCCAGGTGCCTTCACTAGCTATGTCACGCCGGGTGCCGGAATCGTGATCGGCGGAGCACCTCCAGGCACAAGCTCCATCGTCGTGGACGGATCTGACGTGACGCAGGCAAGCCTCGCGCGTACGGGTGTTAACCTCTCCGGTCGCCAGGTACAGGAAGCGACGGTCATTGTTACGGGACTATCCGCGAAGTATGGCAGAACCGGCGGCGGTGTTATCGTGCAGAGCAGCGCGCCCGGCACCAGCAACTATCATGGAGCGATTTCGTGGCGGCATACCGACCCTTATTTCAACGCTTTTCCGGACGGTAACACCGCGCCAAGCGCCCTCCGTGAGAACTACTACGGCTTCTATGTCGGTGGCCCGATCTGGATTCCGAAGGTCTATCCTCACAAGGACAAGTCTTTCTTTTTCGTGGGTATTGAACCTGCCCGGATGCAGAACTCGTTTGGTTTCCGCGGTATCTTCCCAACTCCCGATGAACTTTCTGGAAAGCTTCACAACTCTCTTGCTTTGCTCAATCAGAGCATTTTGAAGAGCCAGGGATATGCAGCCGCGCTCTTAGCACCACGCATAGGAGCGATCAACTACCAGTCCACTGTCGATGCTAATGGCTTTCCGAATGGGCCCTATGATGCATCGCAGATCCACGCCGTTCCGAATGACGACGTCTCTGCGCAGTTGTCAAAGAACCAGTTGGCGCAATTCGTCTTGTCGCAGTTTCCTACCCCCAGCAATCCCGGGCCCTATATCAAGTTTGATAACGCTCAGGCTACCTCCCAGAATGATGGAACCAATGCGACGTACAAACGCGGTGTGATCAATAAGGACAACCGCTATTCCTTCCGTATCGATCATCACTTCAACGACCGAGATCAGTTGTTTGTCCGTTATACGGTGATTCCTGTTAACGCTGCCAGGTTCTTTGCCGTAGATCCGTCAAATCCGCTGACCATCGTTCCGACGGACGCTGCGAATACGCATGACATCGCGTTGGGATACTCTCACGTCTTCACAAACAATATCGCCACTAGCTTCCATTACTCGTTCATGCGCGTCAACCAGCAGCGTCTGGCCCCACCCAGCACGCGTTCCAAGGATTACGCAGGCGCGTATGGTCTTACTCCGGCATCCTTCGGATATGGTTTCCCAAGCCTTGGCAACCTGAATGCCAACGGAGTCGGGTACACCATGCAGATGGGCCTCTCCAACGCGGCCATCCAGGTGGACCAGAACTTCATCGCCGGGGATGACATTACCTGGACCCACGGTCGCCATGTCGTGGAGTTCGGCGCCGATATCCGCTGGCTGCAGTCGAGCCAGTACGATTTGGGCGGAGCCACTGGAGGA
>NZ_JBFRCY010000029.1:0-20053 GCF_052113305.1 Terriglobus sp. YAF25 | reverse complement strand
TCGTAACAGCTGAGCGGAAAAGTATCCGCCCAGAAAGCTGCCCACACCTGACGCAGCATAAGGAATCCATGCGTAATAACTGACGTGTTTTATATCAAAGCCACGGGCATCATAGAGATATTTCGGCAACCAGAAGAGCAGGAAAAACCATGCCGAATCGCTCATGAACTTAGCGAAGACCAGCACCTGGACGCTACGCACGCCTACGATCTCACGCAGCGACAACTTCTCCGCGAGCAGGCGAGCATCCTGCGTACTCATCGTCAAGGTTGCGGGATTATTGCGGTAACTCAGTGTCCACCAGAGCGTCCACGCCATACCGATAGCCCCGGCGACAAAGAAGACGGAACGCCACCCGGTATTGAGGATGAGGGCTCCGATCAACGGCGGCGCCAATACGGAGCCGAAGGCCGTGCCGGCATTGATCAGTCCCATCGCCGTCGAACGCTGCTCTCGCGGCATCCACTCCGCCACAACACGGGTTGCAGCCGGAAACGCTCCGCCTTCGCCCATGCCCAACAGGAACCGCATCCCCAATAACCAGGTGAAGTTGCGCGCGAAGCCATGAAGCGCACATGCCAACGACCACCACAGCATGATCAGCAGGAATCCGCGCCGCGTACCGATGCGATCCAGAAGCCGTCCCCCGGCGACATACATCACCGCATATGCGAGTAGAAATGCTGTCTGCAGATAGGAAAACTGCTGCTCTGATATCGGTATCACATGCTGGATGGCGGCAATCGCTACCGAAATCGTCTGCCGATCGAAGTAGCTGACGGCGATGGCCGCCGTCACCAGTACGATGTAGTACCAGCGCGTCTCCAGCAGACGGTTGCGCTCACCCCGCATGGTCGTGGCCATCGTCATCGCCCTTTACCTTTACCAGCTCACCTGCAGTAGAGAGATGGACTCGCGCGGCAGCTCCGTGCTGACCTTGATCTGTCCGTTCACCACATCCATCCAGACAGGTGAATCGAGAAGCTGCAGGCCTGCCTTATTCACCAACTCGGCATATTGCTCCGAGGTCGGATGCTGCGGCGATCCCATCGCCTTCCACACAGTGTATGCATTGCTGTGATTGGCATCGATGCGGAAGTGTTTGACCAGCACGCGCTTCGCCGTCACCGGAAGTCCGGTAATAGAAACGCTGGTCGGTGCCGCGGCAGCCGGCTCATCGGCATCATGATAGTTCCACAGCAGCACATCGGCACGACGCGTTCCGGTCGTGGCCATTGCATCGACATCGGCGGCTTCCCGCACACCACTCGCCACCAGGTTCTCCAGCGGTACCTTTCCGTCACTCGACGTCGCCACTCGAGTGGGCCCCATCAGGGCAAGCATGCGGAAGAGATTGAGAACGGGCTTGTTGACTCCATTCGAAGAGAGCGAACGGAAGCCCTCGAAGTATTCCCGGTCTTCAAACTCAAACGACCAGCTCAGCATCGAGATCAGGTTGACCTTGTGCTTGTCCTGCAGCTCGAAGAGCGCCTTGTAGGCCGCTGCTGTATATGCGGGATAGAGCGTGCCGTTGCGATAGTTGTTGGCTGGGTTGACCTTGCTGGAGCACGCCGCGCATCCCTCCGGATCCGCCTCGCTTAGAATGATCGGCAGGTTCTTGAACTTAACAAACGAGGCGATCGTCGCAAACCCGCGGTCCGCATCCTTCAGCTCCCGATCAATGCCCATCTGTACGTGACCATTGGTAATGGTGGGCTGCCCTTTCACGTGGAAGGAGATAAAGTCCAAAGGCACCACGCCACCCGTTGCCGCGCTCTTACCCGTGTTCACATGCTCCAGGAAGTTCTGTAGAAACTTCTGCGCCTTGTCCGAACGCGGGCTGGTCGTCGCAGGGCCACCTACCCTGGCGCCGGGCAGTGCAGACCGCACACCAGCAACCGCATAGTCATACAACTTCCAGTAGTCCTCGGGGGTGGCGTGCCAGTAGTCGATGTCGGGCTCGTTCCACACCTCGAAATACCACTGGAGAACCGTCTCACGGCCGTAGCGCTCGACCAGATGGGCGGTCAGCACACGCACCAGCTCGCCCCACTTCTTGTAGTCCTTCGGAGGATTGTTGGATGCTCCGGAGATGGCGCTCTTCGGATAATGGACCTGATATTCCTTCCGGTCCGGAAGCGTCGCTGCCAGATCCTTCGGCATAAAGCCGAGTTCCACCATCGGCCGCACACCGGCCGCTTTGTACTCGTCGAAGATGCCGTCGATGATCTTGAAGTCATAAACTGGCTTCCCGTTGGCGTCTTCACTGTAGATGTTGGTCGAGCTCCACTTCAGCTCCGCTACTCCATTTCCAGAGGTCAACAGGTGATGCGCGCGAATGTAGACCGGCACCGGACTAAGGTCACGCAGCTCCCGCAGTAGTTTCTTCCCATCGCGCATGGTGGTGTAGTTGCCCTCGTCATAGCCAAACCAGCTATAGATCGGCTTATTGGGCGCAACCGGCTTGGATAGATCCACAGAAATGGCAACCGGCTTTTCACTCGACGCCGGCAACGGCGCGGGAACCGTACCCTGAGCACTCACGACACCGGCAGACGCCGCCAACACAAAAGCCACCTGGCTGAGTTTGTTGAGCTGCATTACATCCCCTTCATGCGAGGTATTCGAATGCGCCAAAGGTAGTACCATTAGAGAATTCCTGTCAAGCTCTTTCCCGGTCTTCGCAGAAGAATGCTTGCTGCTCCGGGATTCTTCGTGCACCATTACGACATGCGTGGACGCGGTAAAACGAGATTGTCTCTGATGACGCCCGGGGGCAAGGACAAAGGAGATGTCACTCATCTTCTGATCCTTCGTTTTCAGCAAATGCTGAGCGACGGATTGCTCTCGCCGGGGTCGAAGCTGCCTTCTGAACGTGAACTCGCGCTGCACTTCGGTGTTGCACGGTCGTCTCTTCGACAAGCACTTAAAGTCCTGGAGATCATGGGCGTCATCCAACAGAAAGTCGGAGACGGCAGCTACCTGAATCCCGACGCTTCTTCCGTATTGGCCGTACCGATGGAGTTTCTCTTCCTGCTGGACGACATCTCCTGGCAGGAGCTGATGGAGATGCGTCTGATCATGGAGCCGGCACTGGCGGCACGCGCCGCCGAGCATGCCAACTCGGCCGATATCGCGCTCCTCAAGCAATCTCTCGATGACTTCGAAAACAGCAAGGGCGACCACTTTCAAATGGTCGCTTCGGACCTGTTGTTCCATCGAGCCATCTTCATTGCCTCGGGCAATCGTTTGAGCGAGCGGCTGTTTCACCTTATCCACCGGGCCATGCTCAATGTCATGCTGGTGACATCACAGCTGGTTGAGCTGGAACACACGCTGGCATTTCACAAGCCCATCTTCAACGCGATTAAACAGCGGGATGCGGAGCTGGCACAGAAGCTGATGACGGACCACCTGAACGATGCCAACAATCTCTTGCTCAGGGGCCGCCAGCGCGAGTCGGAACGCGTCCTGCACGAACATCTGCGCACGAAGCGTCCTTCAGAAAAGCCCATCAAGACCGCTGCACCTCGCCGTTTGAAAGCTTCGACCTGACAAAAGTCGTTGTCCACGCGAAGGCCGCCCGCATATATCGCGGGCGGCCTTCTTCGGTTTAGAACCGATACTTCAGTGCGAGTTGAATGCTGCGAGGATTCACCGCAGTCGAGCTGACCTGCCCTCCAGCCGTTGCATCGATAGTCGCATTCGGAGCTGCAAAGCTGGTCGTGTTCGACACATTGAAGAACTCCGCACGGAACGACAGAATGCTTTCGCCGGGAAGGGCGAAGTTCTTGAAGATCGATGCGTCGTATTGACGGAACATGTCACTGCGCTGCGTATTGGCTCTCACATTGCCATAGGTTCCGGTTGGAGCGACCACATAGCGCGAGGTATCAAACCACTTTGTCAGCGATTTCTTAAAGCTCGTCGAACCTCCCGCAGGATTCAGATTCGGTCTCTGGCTCCCAACGCCGGTCTTTGCCACGTCACCCGACACAACCGGTGTAAACGGCGTTCCACTGCGCAGAATGACAATACCCTGCACCTGCCATCCCCCGATGAAGGAGTCAACGAACCCGTTCGCATTGCCCAACATCTTTCTTCCACGGCCGAACGGAAGCTCATACTGTCCGCTCATGGCCAGGTTATGGGGCACGTCATAAGCAGCAAGCGCATACTCGTACGCAGAGTTGCCACCAAGCGCAGAGGCCTGGTTGTACTGCAATGTCTTCGAATAGGTATAAGCAGTAAGCAGGCTAAAGCCGCCATGGAAACGATGCTCGTACTTGGTCTGCAGTGAGTCATAGTGATTGGTGACATCCTGCGTGTTGTACGTGATATTTCCCCATGGCTGATACGGCCGGCGAGACTGTACCGAAGCCGTACCGGTGGTTGGAGCGGGGATGTTGATATCGTTCGTCCCGTTCAGATGGACTCCGCGATTGCCCACATAGCCGATCTCCAGGACATCGTGGTTCGAAAACTGCCGCTGAATATTCAGGCTGTAGTGGATGTTTGTTCCCATGTTTAGATAGAGCCGTGTAGGCGACAGGGTGGGATTCGCCGTCGTCGAGCCAAGTTTCGAACCCTGGTAGTAGTCGGCAAGGGTCCTTGGATTCACGGAGTACTGGGTCTGCGCTACCGTCTCCGAGAGGCGGAACGGCAAAGTGTTCAGGTTAACTCGGCCGCTGGTTCCCTCCGGCTCGTAGAACATTCCGAATCCACCACGGATCACGGTCTTGTTATCCAGGGAATAGGCGAGCCCGATTCTCGGGCCGAACTGGGTCTTGTCCGTATAGGTTGCATTCTTCGGAAGCTTTGCCTGTGCCGTGGTCTGGATGTACTGGCCGAAGAACTGATAGGCCGTAGGGGCTGCAGGCTGCGCCGTCAGGTCCGGTGCGGTGCCGTCACCGGAGACAATGATCGGTCTCGACTGAGATGGATCGAAGGTTCCAACCTGGCCTTTGTAGCCATCCAGCCAGGGTGTGTACTCATAGCGAAGGCCGAGGTTCAGCGTCAGCCGTCCCAGGCGGACGTCGTCCTGCACATAGAACTGCTTCGACCAGACCCGCCCTCCGAAGTTGATCGCGGGGAAGGCGCGGCTTCCAGTATTCGGCAGGCCCAGCAGAAAGTCTGCATAGGCGTCTCCGCTGGCGCTTCCGCTGAAACCGAAAGAGCCGGCGTAGATCTGGCTGTCATAGCCTAGCCACTGGTAGTAGCGGACCAGCGTGCCCATCTTGATGGATTGCTTTCCCTTCAAGATGGTGAAGTTATCGCTGATCTCCCATGCCTTGCGATCCTGCGACTTCGGACGCTGGTCGAAGGTCGATCCCTGGATGGAGGAATATCCACTGAAACTGTAGTCAGGGAATGAGCTCTTTCCATCCCTCAGCGTCTCACTTAACCCGGTGACGCCAAACTTTGCGTTGAAGTCCGGCCCCTGCAAAAACGCCTGCAGCCGCACATGGCTGGGCAGGAAGTGCGAGCGAATCTCGTTCACCATCGTCGACCCGAAATTCGTGATCAGCCCCGCCGCAATATCCTGTCCGATCGAGGTCAGATTGGCTGTCCCCAGCGCGGGCGCATTGTTCGGATCGACCTCATGGTTCGTCACATATACCCAGCGCGCAAAGAGACGGTTCTTCGCCGTCACTTGATGATCAAGCCGCACGATGTACTGATCGAAGTCGATTGCCTGCGAGGGTACGGCGGCAAAGGTTCCCGAAGAGGTGTTCTGCCGCGGGATGTACTGCTGAATGGCCAATGCCTGGGACGAAAGACGGTTCGTGGGAATCGTATTGCTTGTAAACGGCAGTCCAGTCTGCGGATCCCGAATCGTCTTCGAGCCGAAGTTCCCGGAGCGTTGCGCATCGGAGGGAACAATCATGTTGACCACCAGGCCGTTGCGCAGCCGCTGCCCTTCATAGTTGACGAAGAAGAAGGTGCGATCCCGGCCACTGTAAAACTTCGGGATGAAGAGAGGCCCGCCAAGCGAGGCTCCGAACTGATTGCGCTTCAGGATTGCCCGGGTAGGAGAAAAGAAGTTACGTGCATCGAGCTTCTCGTTTCTCAGGAACTCAAACAATCCACCATGGAAACGATTGGTTCCGGATTTCACCGTTGCGTTGAAGAAGGCGCCGCCACGGTTATATTCAGCGGAGTACGGGCTCTGCTGCACAGAAAACTCCTGCAGCGCATCAATGGATGTTTGAATGAAGGTTCCGCCCTGGTGCTGTTCGCTCACATCGTTGCCATCCAGTAGAAACGAGGTAGCGCTGCCGCGGATTCCGCTGATAACGTTTCCGTTCACAACCTCCGGACGGATGGCAAGCGAATTCCCTGTAGGCGGCAACAGCGCCGCTCCCGGAGTCAGAGATGCCAAACGATAGAATCCTCGCCCGTTGATCGGAAGCTCCGTCAACTGCTTATTCGTGATCACCTGTCCGACTGTTGCACTGTCCGTGCTCAACAGCGGAGCAGTGGTGCTCACCTCAATCGTCTCGCTGGTTGAGCCGATCTTAAGACTGAAGTCCTGGCGAACGATCTGCGCGACCTGCACCTCAATCCGTTGTACCTTTGAAGAAAAGGTGTCAACGGGAGTTTTCGAAGCGGGCCTTTTGTCAGCCGGGAACAAGGAGCTCTTAGCCAATCATCCACAGTTCACCTGCGACTCTGGATGGATAAAACCCAAGGATTTTCGCGGATCGCAGCCCTCTGCTCCAGCCACGGCAGGCGGGTTCCATTTTTTCGTTCGTAGATACGAGCCCAGCCCTGCAACAGGTGCGAGCGCCTTATCTATTGGTAGGCCCATTCGATGCCAATCCTAGGCAGCCGCAGAAAAGGGTTGCTTGACAAGGCTAATGGCGGCTCGTATCGTCGTCTTTCTAGAAAACGTTTACCCCAAAGATCYACGACCCAAATCTAACGGGAGACAGCATGAACCCCCTCGCCAGGACAGTTCTCACGCCGCTCATCGCCTCCGTGTTTCTTGGTCTCGGTTCCAGCCAGATATCCGCACAGAGCCCAACCCTCAAAGTCGAAACCGACGCAATCCTCTCTCCCGTCAGCCCCACCCTCTATGGCCTGATGACAGAGGAGATCAACTACTCGTATGACGGCGGCCTCTATGCAGAGCTGATTCGCAACCGCACCTTCCAGCACCGGGGCAAAAGCTTCGCCTCCTGGCTGCCGGCCTCTCGCGGCAATGGTGAGGTTGAGATCGACGCGGGGTTGGATGGCCCCGGGGCGGCACTTAGCTCAAGCATGAAAGTGACCATCAAGGTCCATGGCGCCGGCGATGAAGCAGGCGTGGCAAATACCGGTTTCTGGGGGATGGGAGTCAAACCATCCACCACCTACGCCGGCGGACTCTATGCAAAGGCTGAATCCCCCATGAAAGCGCATATTCGCCTGATCGCCGATCAGACAGGTGAAGCTGTTGCGGAGGCCACAGCAGATTTGAGTGGCGCAGCATGGAAGCAATACGAGTTCAAGATGACCTCGAAGTCTGGAATCGCCGCCTCCGCACAGCWTCACCTTGAGATTCTGTTCGACCAACCCGGCACAGTCTCATTGCAGCTGGTTTCGGTGATGGGCCCGACGTATCACAATCGCGCCAATGGAAACCGTCCCGACCTGATGGAGCTCATGGCCGCAATGAAGCCAAACTTTCTGCGGCTTCCCGGTGGGAACTATCTTGAAGGCGACACTATCAAGGAGCGCTTCAACTGGAAGGAGACCATCGGCCCTCTCGTCGATCGTCCTACGCACCGAAGCCCATGGAACTACACCTCATCCGACGGCCTGGGCCTGCTCGAGTTTCTAGAGTGGTGTGAAGACCTGAAGATCGAGCCCGTACTGGCCGTCTACGCCGGCTACTCCCTCAAAGGAGAACACGTCACCGGAAAGGACCTCGAGCCATTCATCCAGGATGCTCTCGACGAGATCGAGTACGTCACCGGCGACACCAGCACCAAGTGGGGCGCGGTCCGGGCAAAGAACGGCCATCCCGCGGCCTTCCCGCTGCACTACATCGAGATCGGCAACGAAGATTACTTCGATAAATCCGGTTCCTATGACGAACGCTTCCAGGCCTTCGCAAAGGCGATCCGTGCCAAATACCCCCAATACAAACTGATCTCAACGGCGCCCAACACCAAGGGAGATCCTGATGTGCAGGACGACCATTACTACAGGAATCCGGAGGAGATGTTCCTCCTGGTCCACAAATACGACGACGCGGACCGCAAGGGCCCGAAGATCTTCGTGGGAGAGTGGGCCACGCGCACTGGATCCCCAACACCCGACTTCGGCGCCGCGCTCGGAGACGCCGCCTTCATGGCGGGCATGGAACGAAATAGCGACCTGATCGTCATGGCCGCATATGCCCCGCTGATGGTCAACGTCAATCCAGGCGGTATGCAATGGTCGTCTGACCTGATCGGCTACGATGCCATACGCTCCTATGGATCACCTTCGTACTATGCCCAGGTCCTCTTCGCAAACCATTTGGGCGACCACACGGTGAAGACCACAGCGAGCGGGGAGAACCCACGCTTCTTCTGGTCGGCCACCGTTTCCACTGCGGAAAAAGTCCTCCACCTCAAACTGGTTAACGGATCGAGCTCGGCTCAACCGCTTACGCTCGAGATTCCCAATGCCGCGTCAGGCAGCGCTACGGTCTATACCCTGCACGGAGCCAGCCGCTGGATCACAAACACCATCGAACACCCTGACGTCATCAAGCCGGTGAAGTCGAGTGCGACCTGGAAGCCACAACTCTCTCACGACGTGCCTGCAAACACGATTGAGGTCATTGATATTCCGTTGAAGTAAGACCCGGAGTTACAACATCCTGCAGGTCTCTCGTTCATAGGCCTGCAGGATGGCTGCGATACTCATCCGCACATCCTCCTCAGTCGTTGCCCAGGACGAAACACTGATCCTCATCGCCTTCTGTCCTTTCCAGACCGTCCCTCCACACCAGCAAACGCCATCGCGCTGCACCTTGTCGATCACCCGTTCTGTCACTTCGTCAGAGCCGAAAGAAACCATCACCTGGTTCAGGACCACATCGTTCAGAACCCGAAGTCCTCCCTTGCGCAGGCCTTCTGCAAACGCTTCGGCATGGCTACAGGTACGTTCGATCTGTGCGGCGATGCCCTTTCTGCCAAGATTGCGCAAGGCGGCCCACAACTCCACCGCACGTGCGCGGCGGGAAGACTCCGGACACCACTGCATCGGCTCCCGTTTAGATAGCGGCCCATAGTAGGCCGCGGAGATCGCCATCGCTCTCCGCAGCGCCTCTTTGTCGCGGACAATTGCGATGCCGCAGTCCTGCGGCGTGTTGAGCCATTTATGGCCGTCGGTCGCCCATGAATCCGCCTGCTCCAGACCGTGCGCAAGATGACTTCGCTTCGGCGTAGCTTTCGCCCAGAGCCCGAACGCTCCGTCAACATGAACCCATGCGCCAGTTGCCTTTGCAATCTCACAGACCTCCGCAATGGAATCGCAGGCCCCCGAGTTGACATTCCCAAGCTGTGCGCAGATCACTGCTGGCCCTTCGATCCGCGGGATCAGCGAAGCACGCATCCTACCTTGGTTGTCCACTGGCACTCGATGGACGCGCTCCCGGCCAAAACCCAGCAGGGCAAGCGCCTTCAGCATGGTGGCATGCACTTCCTCGCCCACAATCACCGCGATGGGCGGCGCGCCGAACATGCCATCGCCTTCTACGTCCCATCCAACGCCTTGAAGCAACGCGTGCCGGGCCGCGGCAAGCGCCGTCACATCGGCCATCTGCGTTCCCGTTACCAGCGCTCCACCTGAATCCACAGGCAACTCAAAAAGATCGATCAGCCATGCGAGTACCACTTCTTCGAGATAGGCCGAGACAGGAGACAGCTCACAAAGACACGCATTCTGGTCCCATGCATCCGCCAGCCAGTGCGCGGCAACCGTTACCGGAATGGACCCGCCGATCACTCCACCGAAAAAGCGGCCACCCATCACCGCCATCGTGGCCGGCGAACCGGCTTCATCCAGCAGACGCAGCACCGCTTCCGCCGCCTGCCCCTCTTCCGGCATCTCACCTCCCAACACATGCATTGCCTGAAACGCTGCTTCGGGAATACCGACATGACGGTCATTGATCGTTGAGAGGTATGTCTGGGCATATGCCGCAGCCTGCACCAGAAGCGGAGCATACGGATTTCCACGTGGCTGTTTCGCGGCATCCCCAACAGTAAAAGCCGATAAGAACGACGTATCACCCATAACCGTCAAAATAGCACACACCGGTTACTATCGATACCCTCTTTTCAGAGGTACGATATCTTCGTGCAGGCACCGGGTTCAGAGAAAAAATCAGGACATGTCCCTTTCCAGATGGTCGGCGGACATCCGATCCTCGATTTCGTGAATACGCTTGACTGGCGCTTTCGGCCGTCGGGAGCGGAAGAACTGATCAAAGACTATGGAGATCTTCTGCGGTTTACCGCCCAGTGCGGCTTGTTGAACCGCTCGGAGGTCTCCCGCATCCGCGCAAATGGGACTCCAGGCGCAGGACAGCAAGTGTTGACCGCAAGCAGAAGGTTACGAGAGACGCTCGCAGCCATCCTCTACGACATTCTGGACCTGCAATCTCCTGCGGCGGCAGCCGTTGCCACCCTGCACGCCTATGTGGCGTCCGCCCAGCGCGAACGGGAACTGGGGCGGCAGGAGAACCGTTTGGTATGGATGTGGAGCCCAAAATCGGCAGATGCAATAGAGCTCCCACTCTGGAAGCTCTCCGTCGAAGCTGTAACGCTGCTGACGTCCAATCACATGAGCACGCTCAAAGCATGCAGCAACCAGGAGTGCCGCTGGCTGTTTCTCGATATCAGTAAGAACCGCTCAAGACGATGGTGCGACATGAAGCTGTGCGGCAACCGGCTGAAAGCGAAAAGATTCAGGGAGAAAAAGGAATAGAGCATTTTCCCTGTCGGTGTAGAGTAGGGCTTCCGTATCTATGGGCGTTTTCCGCAATGGAAACGCCGCTGCACTTCCCTTCCGGGCTACCCAGCAACAGGGAAATGCTCTAGCCTGGTCATCACAGCCCCGCAAGGCTCTGCAACGACCAGGCCCGGTTTCTTCTACTTCACCGGCTTCAGATTCAACTCAAAGAAATGCACGGGTTCCGCAGACCCTTCCGCGGTAACGGTGATGTCCTGCAGGTTTCCTGATGCGATCTCAAATGTTCCGGCATTTGCGGTCTTGATCTGCTTCGGACCGGGGGTCGCTTCCATGGGAACGGTCAGAACATGGTCGCCCATCTTGACCACGAACTTTTCTCCTGTGGGATTGGAGCCCTTCGGGGTCGAGTACTTCACCTCAACCTCATACCGCCGCGGCTTGTCCGAACGGACGTTCCAGGTCAGAGAGTTCCCCGCTTTCTCCAGCCCATCCACGAAGTACTGTGCGGTCTTACCGTCGCCGTAGACAAAGCCATTTCCATGCGAGGCAGCATCGAAGCCCAGAAGCCGGTTCGGCCCTGACGTCGCCTGCAGTAGCCGTCCCATCTGCCCACGAACAGGACCATCGGTCTTGAGCACGATTACGGTATCGACCGGGTCCGGAGCTGTTGCCGGAACATGCACCAGCAGGTCGTTTCCTTCCACCGCGGTCTTCAAGGAATGCTTTGCGCTATCGCTCAGCAGATAGGCCTCCGTCACCTTGCAGGTTAGCCCTCCAACCACAAGCTTTCCGTCGGACGGCCAGTTCATGACGTGCAGGTACAAGGTATTTCCTTTAACGGTGGAATCCCCCCAAGCCTGCCGGTCCAAGGGAGTCCTTTCCGTACCGTGAATGCTTTCTCCATTCACCGCCATCCACTTTCCGATACCAGCCAGGATCTCCGCGTCCGGCCGGTCGATGGTTCCGTCTCCCTTCGGTCCGATGTTCAACAGAATGTTGCCGCCCTTTGCGGAGGTCTTCGCCAGCAATTGGATGAAGTACGGTACCGGCTTATGAACCGGGTCCAGCTTGTCGTAACCGTACGACTCGTTCGTTGTCGGAATTGCCTCCCAGTCTCCCGGAGTCGGCCGCAATTCCTCAGGACGATCGGCCGTGTCCAGGTAGTCTCCGAGATTCACGCCTTTGGTCCGTGCGGCGCGTCCGTTGATCACCACATTGGGATCAGCCTCGCGGACCGCCTTCACAATCCTCGCCTGCTCGTAGAAAGGCAGCTTGCTGGGGGTATCGAACCAGAGGATGTCCGGGTGATATCTGGCAATGAGCTCTTTCAGTTGGGGAATCGCTTTTCCATCGATGTACTTATCAACTTTGGCAACCAGCTCCGGATGGGCGTTGTACCAGTTGAGCCCACCAAAGAGTCCCTTATCGCCGGCGGGATTCGTATAGTCCCAGTCGTTCCCTGGAGCATTGGGGTCTTCCCAATCGAAGGCATGCGAGTAATAGAAGCCGACGTGCAGACCTTCTGCCCGGGCAGCATCCACAAGCTCTTTCAAAGGATCACGCTGGAAGTGCGCAACATCGCGGATGTTGTACTTGTTCACCTCCGAAGGCCAGATCGCGAACCCGTCGTGGTGCTTCGACGTGATGATGACATACCGCATACCGGCGGCCTTCATCTGCCGTACCCACGATTTTGCGTCGTATGCATCCGGATGGAATCTGGCCGCAACTTCGTTTTTGTAGGTCTCAACCGGAATGCGGTTCACCCGCATGATGTGCTCTGCATATCCAGGGTTCGGACGGTCCTTCCACTCTCCCCCCAGAACGGAGTAGGCGCCCCAGTGGACAAAGCAGCCAAAGCGGGCCTCCCTCCACCATTCCAGCCGCTGCTCCCTCGTCTCCAGCGAGGCTGCATACCAGCCTGAAGTCGCATCTTTGACGGCGGCGGCATCCTTAGGAGCGGCATCGCCGACCTTCATCGGCTCATTGCCTGTATCCAGTTGCCGCTGCGCTTCATCCGGCGTCATGTGCTGCGCGTACCCCACAGCATGCAGCGCCAGAACCATGGCGGACGAACAGCAGACGGACCGGACAAAACCTCGCATACCCATAGCACCTCGAACGCGGAACATCATGCGCACACACAACTCCTTACTCTTCTGAGCGCACACAGCCTATCACGCCATAATTTCACTTGTGAAATATATTTTTCACAGGAGGATTGACGGGCAATCTACATGGGGTCCATAGTGGGTCAGTTCACCCGCGTTGATTCATAACGTCCGCAAAGGAGCAAGATGGACATCACGCGCCGTAACTTCCTCGTAAGCAGCGGTGCTGCCCTTGCTGCAGGATCACTGTCGCTCCATGCCTCACAGCCGGCACAAAAAGAAGCTGCCCCTCTCACCGGCCGGGCCTCATGGATGCAGGACCAGCGTTACCGCTGGGGAGTGATGACGCACTATCTGTCAGACTGGCAGGCGCGCGATCACAAGCTTGAGATGACCGTCGAGCTCTGGAACAAGCTGGTAAATGGGTTCGATGTAGAGGCGATGGCAAAACGTCTCCATTCCGTCGGCGCGGGACGCTATCAGATCAGCATCGGCCAGAACTCCGGCTACTATCTCTCACCCAACGCAGCCTATGACAGGATTGTGGGTAACAGTCCGAGTAATTGCTCGCATCGCGACCTGGTAGCCGACCTTTATGAGCCGCTCAGCCGGCATGACATCAAATTAATGGTGTACCTGCCTTCCGGTGCACCCGCGCAGGACAAGGCCGCCGTTGCGGCTCTGGAGTGGGCAAACGGGCCACATGCGAACAAGAACTTCCAACGCAAGTGGCAGCAGATTATTGAGGAGTGGTCTCGCCGGTGGGGACAGAAGGTCTCCGGCTGGTGGTTCGATGGTTGCTACTTCCCAAATACGATGTATCGCAGCGCAGACGCACCCAACTTCACCAGCTTCGCAGCAGCCGCCCGGGCCGGAAATGCTGCTTCCTGCGTCTCATTCAATCCCGGCGTGCTCTATCGCTTTCTATCGGTAACTCCTGAAGAAGATTTCACTGCCGGAGAGATCGACAAACCAGAACTTGTCGCCATCCGCCGAGCCGAAAAGGGGCAGGTTGATGGAACACAGCTCCAAATGCTCAGCTTTCTCGGCGAGAAGTGGGGCTCCGGTGCACCCCGCTTCACTTCCGAGCAGGTGGTGGCTTTCACGGGAAATATCCTGAACGCCGGTGGCTCCGTCACCTGGGATGTCCCGGTGGCGCTTGACGGGACCATCCGGGATGTCTTTCTCGATCAACTGATGGCTGTCAACAAAGCATTCCCGAGAGAAGCCAAGGCATAATCAAACTCCGGATCCCAATGCGCTCTGCTGCGGCATCGGGAGAATGTAGCCGGACCTGGGTGATAATGGCTGACGTATTCGATTCCAGGGCCAGAGGCTGCACACCGCACGATGCCTATCGACAAGAGCCAGCGTTCCCCCTCCGGGCCGTTGCAGGCAACTCCGCCCGCCGAGGTTCGTGCCGATGATCGGGACGCAAAGATCTCATCCGTTACCGGCTGGCTGATCTTCGTCATCGTGTGTGCCGGAATCCTGCTTCGCGTTTCTTCTTTTGAGCCTGGGATCGCTCGCAGCCCTGACGAGAGAACCTATACGCGGCAGGCAAACGTCCTGCTGGAACAGGGTTTCTCCGGCCTTCGCATGCTCGGCGGGGAACTCGTTCGCAACCCGATGGAAGTCGGCATGGCTCCATCCCCGGTGCGTGTTGGGTATCTCGGAATCCTCGCGGGATATATGGGCATAACCGGAAACCGCACGGTACTCGCCGGCGCGCAGGTTTCACTCCTCGCGAGTATTGCGACCCTGATCCTCGTAGCCTTCGCTACGTGCCGCAATCTCTCACCCACAGCGGCAGTGATCGCAGTCCTGTTCTATGCCGTTCTTCCATTTGAGTTGATGACCGGGCGGCGAGCCTGGCAGGAAGCCATCATCTCGCTGCTCGCAACCATTTTGCTTGTTTTAGCAGTCGAGCTTCCGAGATTACGTGGCTTGCCGCGCCTGTGTGCGTATGTCGCCTTCATCATCGGCGGCGTACTGTCGCTCACGACCAAGGAGAACATCGGCATCGCCTTCCTGCTCTGCACGATGGGCCTGTTAGGAGCGGCAATTCTACGAAAAGATCGTGCCACGGTTGTTGGCACCGCGGTAAGCTTGGGTGCGGCAATGATGGTCACGGCAGCCATCCTGGCATCCATCTTCGGGGGGCTGGGAAAATATATGGCCCTTCAGCGGATTGCAGAGAACGTCTCCGCCATGAATGTATACGACCAAACCTATAGCGTGGGTCCAGCCTGGATGTTGCCCGCAGCCATCGTTCGAGTTTGCCCCCTGGTGGCTCTCGGCGCACTTGCAGGTATGGTGATCGCGATCTACCGCGCTGTAACGTTCCGAAGCCTGAGCGCGGCAGGTCTGCCATTGGTACTCGCGGGATACTGCATCGTGTTGCTGCTGGCACAGATCGTCTCCGAGCGGATGAACCTGCGGTACACCGCTCCCATCTACTCCGCGCTTTGTACGCTTTCCGGTGCAGGATGCGGCTGGATAACCGTACAGCTCCATCGCATGATGCGACCGCTCGGCAGTCCGCTTGCATGGGGCATCCTAAGTGTCGTCCTCGGAGTAGCAGCATTACGCGACGTAAACTTCGCCCGCGACTCCCTGCTCAATACAGGGATGCAGGACCTCGCGTTGAGACCGGTTCTCGGCGAGCCTCCGGCTCAGCCTGCCGCTTCCAATCCAAGATAAGGATGGCAACGTTCCCTCGGATATGAACACACCCGGCAAATTCGGTTCGTGGAACTCCGAGTGGCTGCGTGCTCTCGCCGTGGCCGCTGTCTTACTCGTATGGCCGGCATACTACCTCACCGGCTATTACCTCTTCCCAGACCGGACACAGGCTTCAACCCAGGAACTCCGTCTCGCGCCAAAGAGTGCTCCCACCGATCCAATGTCTGAATCCGTCGCTGCTCGCATCGACCAGGCCCTTCACCTGATCCAAGCCAATCAGCCCGGTAAGGCGATTCCTCTCCTGGAATCAGTGGTCGCATCAGATCCGCGGAATGCCGTCGCCTGGAACAATCTTTGCGCAGCCAACACGATGCTGATGTCTTACAACATTGCCATCCAGGACTGCGGAAAAGCGCTCGCCATACAACCGGACTTCCAGTTGGCTCGCAATAATCTCGCATGGGCGCAAGGTGAGGTTCGTAAAACGCAAAAGATTCTGGCCGATCAGGAGCAGACCGCGCCTGCCAAAAGAGACTCAGCTTTCTATCTGGAAGAGGGCCTCAATTTGCTCCATCTCGGCGACTACGCTCAGGCCATCGCCGCGTGGCGGCGCGTTCCTCCACATGACACACAGGGTCCACTGGCTGCCAACAATATTGGTACCGCCTACATGTTCCAGCACGACCCGAAGCAGGCGCTGGACTGGTTCAGAAAGGCCTTGCAATTGAATCCCACCCTCGCCCTCGCACAGAACAACATCGCATGGGCAAATGAGGAGATTGCGAAACAACGGCAAACGCCCACACCGAGGAAACCCGAGACCAAATGACCGCGGCCGATCTTACACAGATGGCTGTCCTTGTACCCGCGCGCCGGCTGGAGCCTGGTCTTGCCCCCATGATTCACGAACTCAGCGAAGCGGGGTTTGGGGCGATTATTGTCGTCGATGACGGCATGTCCGCCACGGACCATCCCGCCTTCGCTGCGTTGCAGCAGATCCCTCAGGTTCATCTCCTGCGCCACGCCGTCAATCTTGGCAAAGGACGAGCCCTGAAGACAGGCATCAACTTCTTTCTCGACAAGCTGACCGGCTTCTCAGGCTTGATTACTGCCGATGCAGATGGCCAGCATACGGTAAGCGACATTGTGCGCGTCGCAGAGGCCCTGGGCACTCGTCCGCGAACAGCGGTTTTGGGCTGCCGCGCCTTCGCCGGCGATGTTCCGCTTCGCAGCCGATTAGGCAATAGTTTGACCCGAGTCGTCTTTCATTTTTTCAGCGGGCACAAGGTCACCGATACACAGACCGGACTACGTGCCTTTTCCTCGGCACTGCTGCCCGAGCTTCTGGCTCTTCCAGGGGAGCGTTACGAATACGAGATGACCGTGCTCGCTCACCTGAGCTCAAAAGGTATTTACCCTGTCGAAATCCCGATTCAAACGATCTATATCGACGGGAATCGCTCCTCCAGCTTTCAGCCTCTTCGCGATTCGATGCGCATCTATTTTGTGCTGCTGCGTTTCTTCGCGTCGTCGCTTATCTCCGCGGGTCTCGATCTGGTGTTCTTTACCTTTGCTTTCTGGCTGACACACAACGTGCTCACTGCCATGATCGCCGGACGGCTGAGTTCTCTCGTTAACTTTGCATTGAACCGAAAGCTCGTCTTTCAGAGCCATCGATCAGTCGCCTCGACTCTGTGGCGCTACTACCTTCTGGCGATTCTGCTGGCAGCCATCTCGTATGAAGGCATTCGTGGACTCTCTGAGGGGTTTGGCTGGAACGTCGTCCTCACCAAGATCCTTGTCGAGAGTGTGCTCTTTCTCCTGAGCTTCTCAGCACAGCGGCTGCTTGTCTTCGGAAACGATCAACGCGGCTGAACACTGCGTTGTTGCTGCGCCCAGGCGAGATTGTTCTTTGCCAATTGAAAATCGGGCTTCAGGCTCACTGCCTTCTGCGCAGCTTCAATCGCACGGTCCCAGTCGTGGAGTCCCTCGTACCCTGCCGCGATATTGTTGTACGCTTCCGCATAATCTGGACGTAGCTTGAGCGCCTCGCGCGCATCCTGAATGCTCTTCTGAAAGAGGCCGGCTTGATTGTCATGCAGCGAAAGATTCAGCCAATCCTCAGCCGTCTTGGGAGAAGACGGTGCGACCTGCCGCGTGTAGGCCTCTAGATTATTCTTCGCCACGGCGAACGAAGGATCGATGCGCAAGGCTTCACGCTCATTCTGAATAGCGAGATCCCATTGCTGTAGCGCAGCATAGGCTGCGCCGATATTGTTATACGCCGGCGCCGTATTAGGTTGGATGTCCAACGCCTTCTGGGCATCTGCAATGCATGCCGCGTAATTACCGCTTCGATACTGATAGAGCGATGCATCCACCCAGTAGTTCACCGTATTGCCGGTCGCCTGTGCAACCGTGAGCAGCGACTGCGCAGCCTGCCTGGATGGATTCAAGCGCGTTGCGGTCTCCAATTCGCGGACGGCAGACGGCAGATCTCCACTCTGATAGAGCCAGCGCCCATAGAAATAATGAGACTCATCGCTACCGGGGGCCAATTGAATCGCTCGTTGAAAATGCTGCGCCGCTTCTTTCGCCTGGAACATGACGCCATAGAGTACGCCCAGGTTGATCTCCAGCGTCGAGTAATCAGGCGTATAGAGCAACGCTCGCTGAAACGAATCCAGGGCCTCGGGATAGGCGCCCTTGGCCATCTGCGTAAGCCCATAGTTCATCAGCCCGCGGCCATTGTGAGGACTCTTCGCAACATCATCTTTCCAGAGAGACTCATCGGTACGCCAGACCCTGTTCCGTTGATATGTTCCGAATGCATACGCCGCCAGCAGCACCAGGACACCGGCAAACGCAACGTGACGGGTGGCCTGAAGCTGCGACATACGTTGCAGCTGAGACTCAAATGCCGCATTAAAGGTATGAAAAGCCGTCAGATCGGTATCGACATTCAGATGAAGCGGTAGAAAGAGCGAACCGAAATAACGCAGCAGTACGAACGGCTGCGTCATCCGGTAGTCGGCTGCCGACAGGATCGAAGGTGCATAGCTCTTCGGTGTCATCAACGACTCGAAGATCAGAAGCACGATACAGACCGCCAGCGATGGAAGAGCGGCCAGGAAAGAGCGATACAACCTGCGTTCGCGGGCTGGCTCGAAGAATGCTACATAGAGCCATAGCAGAAACGGAAAGACAACGGCCGGTGGCTTACTGAGAAGTCCGATGGCGAACGGGAGCAGATACAGCCCGCGCCTGCGGATCCTTGGAAAACGAGCATAGAGGGCAAGTGCCGCCACAACTCCGGCAGTGCTGAAGACATCGCCCCGCTGAATGATGTAGTTAACAGTCTCCGCAATCGCGGGATGAAGTCCATACCAGGCTACCGCCAGAAGGGATGCGATCCGGTTGCCGGTCTCATACTCCGCCGCAGGCCGGATCCGCCTTAGTACGGCTACATAGAACAGATACATTCCCGTAAGCTGCAGCAGGAAGACGATAAAGGTAGAGAAGTGGAACCAGAAGGGCACATACCCGCGGCCAAGCGCGTAGTCCAAAGCCAGCGATGCCGAAACAAACGGGCGGTAGGTACGGTTTGCCGGCAATACGCTAAACGTGGTTGCATCGCTGAAGAAACGGGGCAGATTGGTAAGACTGCGGACAGAGGGATTATCGACAACGGCGTGAGCGTCGTCGAAGTGGAAGCCGTTGTGAAAGTGGTTCGCGTAGGTCGCGGTCACCACAGCCAGTAGGGCAACCAGCAAAAGCCTATGCGTCAAGCGGGACAAGGTTGAGCCGGAGTTCTCTGCCATTGCAAGGTCGGTTCAGACAGCACCATTGTGCCAGCTTGGCCATCACGATGAACAGTGCAATGCCGTCAGGAACCGTTGGCTACCTGCCGTCTGTCAGCTCGCATCACCACGGCGATATTCTCCTGGAGCGCACCCCATGATTCGCCGGAAGACGCGATGAAACTGGGGATAGCTACCGAACCCAGCCTCCAGGGCGGCGTCGAGCATCGTCTGCCGTTGCCCGTTACCATAGATATCCAGAAAACGATCGATCCTCTGACGATTGCGGAAATCAACCATCGCAAAGCCGGTTTGCTGCTTAAACAAGCGGCTGAGCCGTGCCGCCGAAAGTCCAGACCGCCGCGCCAATTCATCGAGGTTCAACGTATTGTCCTCGTCGCGCAGCAGGCGGGCGGCCCGCTCCACAGCGGGATGCACGTCACGTACCGGCACCGTGCCCGCCCGCTCAAAACACTGCCAGCCGTAAAGCAACAGATAGCTGAG
>NZ_JBFRCY010000028.1:0-12173 GCF_052113305.1 Terriglobus sp. YAF25 | reverse complement strand
CTCTTCTTTCTGCGGTGAACSCTACTCCCAACTTCGATCGCATCGCTCGGCTCTACCGCTGGATGGAATGGTTCAGCTTTGGCCCACTGCTCCATCGCACGCGCACAGCATGGCTGCCTGAACTTCTCGAGGCCCGCAGCGGTCTTGTTCTCGGCGATGGCGACGGCCGCTTCACACGTGACCTACTCAGCGCGAACCCGCAGCTTCACGTTCACGCCGTAGACTTCAGCGCGGCCATGCTGCAGGAACTGCGCCGCCGTTGCGCACCGTATGCAGATCGCCTTGTCACCACCCAGGCCAATGCGCTGAACTTCGTTCCCGACGCCGCATACGATCTTGTTGCCACACACTTCTTCCTGGATTGCCTCTCTACGACAGAGGTAGAGCAGCTCGTGCAGACCCTGCTGCCTTCCCTGACAGACAATGCCATATGGTTGGTCAGCGACTTCCAGGTTCCTCAGCAAGGCGCCATCCGTCCCATCGCGGCGCTTCTAACCCGCACCCTCTACGTGGCCTTTCGTCTTCTGACCGGTCTCCGCGCCAATCGCCTTCCCGACTATGCCCCCGTCTTGCAGCGTGCAGGCATGATCTGCATCCGAAGACGTGATTTCCTTGGTGGCATCCTGATCTCAGAGCTATGGCAACGGCCCTGAAACGCATACAATTCTCGGCATGAGAAAGACCCTCTTCCTTGCTCTGCTTTCTCTTGCCACTGCGCTCGGTGCACAGACATCCATCGCGACCAACTCACCCACGCCCTTATCCGAACGCGTGGTGCAGTACGCGATCGATGCGCAGATCGATCCGGTAAAACACACCGTTGACGCCATCGAGACCCTCGCGTACCGCAACCTCACTGGCCGGCGGCTGACGAGCTTCCCCTTTCATCTCTACCTCAATGCGTTTCAGCCGCAGTCCACGTTCGCACGCGAGACTGCGGAGAGCGGCGGCTTCCGCGAAGTAGAGCGTGAGTATCCTGAACATCGCCGCGGCGAGATCCGTATCGCCTCCATCACGGCCGACGGCTTCGGAGACCTGACCTCGGCACAGCGCTTCATCGCGCCCGACGACGGCAACGCCGCCGATCACACTGTGATGGAGATTACGCTGCCGCATCCTCTCGAACCTGGCGAAACCATCACCTTCCACATTGCGTTTCACGACAGGTTTCCGGAATCCATTGCACGCAACGGCTACAAGCGTGACTTCATGATGGGCGGCCAGTGGTTCCCAAAAATCGGTGCCTTCTGGCATGGCGCATGGAACTGCCATCAGTACCACGCGACCACCGAGTTCTTCTCTGACTTCGGCGCCTACAACGTCAAGCTCACCTTACCCGAGAACTACATCGTCGGCACCACAGGCGTCTCCACCGGTATCACCCACAGCGGCGGAAGAAAGACCATGTCGTTCTACGCGGAAGACGTCCACGACTTCGCGTGGGCTGCCTCACCGCACTTTACTGAGACCACAGAGACGTATCTCTCAGCCATGGGCCCGGTCCGCATCCGTGTCCTTGCCCTCAAATCGCATCCCCAGGCCGGACCACGATATGCCGCCATCCTCCGCCAGACGATGGCGAAGTTTGAGCAGTGGTACGGTCCTTATCCGTACAAACAGATCACAGTGATCGACCCTGAACCGGGCTCCGCCATGGAAGGCATGGAGTACCCCACTCTCATCACCGGAGGAACCAACTGGTGGGAGCCCTCATGGATTCATATCCTTGAGGTCACGGCAGAACACGAGTTCGGCCATCAGTACTGGTACGGCATGGTCGCTACCAATGAGTTCGAAGAAGCCTGGCTCGATGAAGGCATCAACTCCTACACCGAGGTCAAGGTCATCGAATCGCTCTTCGGTAAAGACAAAGGCATTCTCGGCGGAACCTATGCCAGTGGCGGCGAACGCGATCTACAACGCTACGAATACACCCTCGTCCCTGACTACGACCCAATGACCCGCTTCGCCTACAAGTTCCGCGACGAGCGCTCGTACGGCGGCGTCACTTACGGTAAGACTGCTACAGCCTTGCTCACGCTCGAAGGCATGATTGGCGAAGACACCATGCGCGAAGCCGTGCATCAGTACTTCACCAAGTATCGCTTCAAGCATCCCACCGCCACGGACTTCCTGCAGGAGATAGAAAACACAGCCATTGCAAAGAACCGCGTGTACCACGTTGCGCAACCTTCTGGTTCGCTTTGCGGTACCTGTGCTCAAGCGGCAGCCATCGAGGTTGCTCCGGCTCTGCACTCTTACTTCCAGCAGGCCATCTACGGCACCACCGTTCTCGATTACGCTGTCGATTCAGTCACCACACAACCGTTCGAATGGTGGAAGCCAGAACCTGAAGATCCCAAACAGACCGACTATCTGAGCACTGTTGTCCTTCATCGCAAAGGTGACTTTATTCTTCCTGTCAGCGCGGAAGTGATCTTCGACAACGGCCTGCATTCACAACTCTGGTGGGATGGATCCGACCGCTGGCAGAAGTTCACCTTCAAACAACGGGGCGCCAAGGTGGTCTCCGTGGAGATTGATCCTAACCACACCGTTCTACTCGACAACGACCGGTTCAACAACAGCTATCAGCTCAAACCGCACGGCACAGCAACACGCAAGCTGACAGCCATCATCCTCTTCCTCGAACAGTGCCTCAGCCAGGTGACGACGTGGATCGTGTGAGCATAGCAACCAATCGCCGCCCTCTGCTTCTGCCCGGTCTCCATATGGCGCTACACCACTGGAGGGCCATTGCCTGGATCTACGGGCTGCAACTGCTACTCACCGCGCTCTTCACACTCGGAGTGCATCACCAGATCGCTGCGCTGCTATCGCACTCGCTGGTGTCAACGCGGCTCACTTCCGGCTTTGACGTGGCCCTCCTTGCCGAGGTCTCCCGAAGCCTCAGACAACCTCCTTACGCAGGCCCGCAACAGTGGTACCTCTCCAGCTTTGTCTTTGCCATCGTCAACCTCATCCTTACCCCCGGTGTGCTCTACGCCTATGTGACCGGAGAACGAGCAWGCCTTCGTCGCCTGCAGTACGAGGGATTCCGATACTTCTGGCGATTCGTACGCATCGCTCTCGTAGCAGTCATCCTCTTCATCGCTGTGCTCAGCCCATTGGCGACCCTGCGTTCCTTTGTCAGCGATCGTCTTGACGCCGCGGGCGTTCTCGGCAAACCGCACTTCCTGGCCGTACTGCCAATGACACTGCTCCTGCTTCTGGTCGCCTGCGTTATTCGCCTCTACTTCGACCTGGTGGAGGTCTATGCCATTCGGCTTGGTCTCAATAACGAGTGCCGTGTGTACAAAGCCTATGCTCCAGCATGGGACGCTCTGCGTTCCCGCTTCACCGCGCCGTATCTTGCATTTTCTCTTCTGACCTTCGCAGGTATCGCCTGTATCGCGGCCGCCGCCTGGCTCGCCGTCCACCGTCTCGCTGCTCCCGGCTCACTCGGCATCTTTCTTCTGCTGCAGAGCGGCATCCTGCTCGATCTTGTCACCCGCTTCTGGCAGCGAGCGGTAGAAGTCCGCCTGGCGGAAGATGAGCCTGAGAACAATCCAGCGCGCAACGAAGATCCGCTAGCTCAGGTTCCCATCTTGCCCTGGCCCAGGCCGAATCCCTCGCTCTCACATCCAGAGCCGGAGGTTCCTGAGAGCTAGAGAGCGCCGCTCGAACCTTTTTGTTTGTCGTTTCGCAACGCAGCTTCAAGTCAGCGAACGTGTTCGCCGGCAATTCGAGCAAAGCTCGAATTTGTAGTGCTTAAGGGCACCGGCTTTAGCGTGCCGCACCGAGCGCGGGAAATGAGCGGCTGAAGCCGCGGAGGGCGATGCGTCAGAGAACGACAAACCGAGAATTCAGCGGCAAAATGTCGTACCTCGTAGCGGATAGATTGACCTCAGCGGCTAAAGCCGCGTCTCGTCGAAGCTCCGTACGGGACGGCTGAAGCCGCCCCCTTAAGCAAAGCATTCGCACCTTCGGTGCGAAACGGGATGAACCTGTAAAGGATCTCTGGAGACAGCCTGTAAACCATGACAACGTTGACCTCCCAGCGTCAGGCACGCGACACCCAACGCCGGGAGCGATAATCCCATACCATCAAGGCCCCACTCTCTGGCATCTTTAATAAGAGATGAATCTTTACGTCCTCCGTCACGCCAGCGCCGGCACCCGCCGCGTCAACCCGCTGCTCGATACCCGCCGCCCTCTCGACAAAGAGGGGAAGAAGCAGTGTCTGCAACTCGGCCACGTGCTCAACAGCATGCGGCTACACTTTGACCTCATCGTCTCCAGCCCGCTGAAGCGCAGCCTGCAGACTGCCTCGCTCGTTGGCATGGAGACCGGTTATGAGGCCTCTATCCTGCTCTCGAATGCTTTGGCTCCGGGAGCCGTTTTCGCCGACTTCCAGAAGCTGCTCAGCGAGTGCGGAGAGGCCGAGAATCTGCTGGTCGTTGGGCACAACCCCAACATCACCACCTTTCTCGGCTCGCTGATCGCATTGCCCAAGCCAGCCCGGATCAGGCTGCGCAAAGGCTCCATCGCCCGTGTGAGCTACGACCGGGGCGCCGGCACCCTGCAGTGGCTGCTTGATCCTCGCACCGTACGCACCCTTTATACGGCCTCGACGGCCAGCTCGCGGCGGAAGACCTCGCGGAAGTAGTCGGCTTCTTTGCGCAGCGACCACACCTCCAGCTCCGCGCTTCCGCGCGCTGCCGACAGGTCGAGCAGGACACGCTTCGGATAGACCTTGATACGTAATTTCACGGCAGCCGAAGCGCGGTCCTGATTCAGACCAACCGCAAGCCTCAGCAGGCCGATCGCACGCGCCACCGCTGTATGTTCCTCCACAGGAACCGCACGCATCACCCGGTCCATGGCATCTGGTCTGCTCTTGCCTAAGTAGCGCGCAATGGCGCTGACAATGGCTCGCTGTTCCGGCGAGAAGCCATAGATTTCGGAGTTCGCCAGGATATATTGCGTGTGCCGATGATGACCCTGGTGGTTCATGTACTTGCCCACGTCCTGCATCATGGCTGCTGCCTCCAGCCATAACCGGTACTCCGGGGGAAGCTCATGCACCACATGCAACGCGTCGAAGAGCTGCGCCACATGTGCCCGGACGGGCTCATTTCTCCTGGGATCCACTCCGTAGCGGCGGCAGAGCTCACGGATGCCGTTCCAGCGCTCGAGCTCCATCTGCTGGTGCACGTCGGCGCGGATGTCCGTTTCCGCCAGCATTTGAGCCAGGACACCGTCACGAAGACCCAGCGGCGAGTAACGGAAGCCCTTCAGCCCCAACCGTTCCAACAACTGGGCATACACATAGGCTCCGCCGATGATGATCTCGCTGCGCTTCGGTCCAATGCCGGGCACCTGCACCCGCTCCGCATTGGTCATCTTCGCCAGCATGTGCGCCACCTTGCGGACGCTTACTGTGTCGGCTTCCAGAGTTTTTGTCTTCGCGCGTGAAGCTCGCTTCTTGAACAGTGCCGCGGAAGCCTCTGCCAGTGCCGCTGCCGTGCCGCTGGTCGCAATCACGAGAGGTACACGCACCGGGCCAAGCTTCTTTTCCGCGCGGAGCAGCTCGCGATGGATAAAGCGTTCCAGTTGCGCCAGGTCTTCCTTGCTGGTCGGATCGCTGTGCAGAAACTCCTGCTGCAGCCGCACCGCTCCCAGAGGAGTGCTCACCATCGACTTGATGCGGCCGTGCTCGCTGTGGGTAATCTCGCAGCTTCCGCCGCCAAGATCGATCATCAGGCACCTGCCCCGCGCCCCCGGCTCCAGCGTAGCCACTCCAAGATGGATCAAACGGCCTTCTTCCAGGCCGGAAATCACCTCCAGGCTCCACCCTGTGGCTGATTTAACCCAGGCCGCAAAGGCGGCTGCATTGCGGGCATCGCGCGTAGCCGAGGTGGCCACGACCCGCACCTTATCCACAACGTGGGCCTGCACCGCCTTATGAAAGCGCTTCAGGGCCCGGATAGTAGTGGCCATCGCCTCCGGAGAGATCACGCCCGTCTCGAAGACGCTTTCGCCAAGACGTGTCACCTCGCGGTCCTCATACAGCGTCTTGAGCTTATGCACCTGTACGGCGGCGATCTTTAGCCGGCAAGAGTTGGACCCTATATCGATAGCTGCAAATGTCGGCATCTTTCCTCGCGTCAGGATACACGGTTCGCGCATCGAATCTTCTGGGTGTTTTCCGTGTCTAACAGAGGGAACACACATTTTTCAGCAAGTAGAGTTGTAGCCGGATGGTAACTACGTACGCTCCGAAGCCTGTCGCGGCACCTTCGCGCCTCACCAGCACACGCAAGCGCCGGATCTGGATCCTGTCGCTCGTCTGGGTAGCAGTATATTTTGCAAGCCTGTTCTCTCCGCCATTGCTTGACGATGCTGACGCGACCCACGCCCAGGCCGCCGCCGCCATGGCTCGCACCGGCGACTTCGTCACCCTTTACGTCAATGGCATCCGCTATCTGGAAAAGGCTGCCCTGCCCTATTGGCTGGTCGCGGTCGATTATCGAATCTTCGGCCTCAACGCATTTGCCACACACCTTCCCCTTGCCCTTGGCGTAGCGATGCTAGCTGCTCTCGCCTATCGCTGGGGGAAGCACGCGATCTCGCAGACAGCGGGCTTTTATGCCTCTCTGGCGACGCTCACCACGGCCGGCATCTTTCTCTTCACGCGCATCTTCATTCCAGAGGTGCTGCTCTCATTCTTCCTCTGCGCCTCACTCTACTGCCTGCTGCGAGGCCTTGAGAAAGCACGTGTCGGCTACTTCTACGGCATGTGGATTGGTCTCTCACTCGCCGTTATGACCAAAGGCCTCATCGGTCTGGTCTTCCCGATGGGAGCAACGGCAATCTATCTGGCCGTCACTGGCGAGTGGCGCCGCTGGCGCGAACTCCGTCTTGTGACCGGCGGCCTTCTGTTCCTCGCCATCGCCGCCCCCTGGCACATCCTGGCCGGTCTGCGAAATACCGGCGGCATGAACGGACACGGCTTCTTCTGGTTCTACTTCATCAATGAACACGTGCTCCGTTTCCTCGGCGAGCGCTATCCGAAGGACTACAACAAGCTGCCCGGCTACCTCTTCTGGCTGCTGCATCTGGTCTGGCTCTTCCCCTGGTCACTCTTCCTTCCCGTCACCCTACGGGATCTGTGGACCAACCGATCCAAATATCTGCGCCCGTACAGCTTCCATCAGCGCTCCGTTCTTCTGCTAGGCATCTACGCCGCCATCATCCTGGTCTTCTTCTCCATCTCCACCAACCAGGAGTACTACACCTTCCCGGCCTATCTGCCGATCCTTCTTCTCATCGCATTCTCGCTTGCCCGGCGCGAAGATAACGCCCTGCGGGGGCACCTGGTCACCGCAGCGTACGTCGTCTTTGCCGTACTCGGCTTCCTGATCGCCGGAGCTCTCTTCTACGGTCTGTGGAGCTCACGTAACCTCCCCTTCGAGCCCAGCATCGGAGACCTTCTGGCCCATCGCGCCGTCGGAGACTACACGCTCTCCATGTCGCACTTCTTCGACCTGACCGGAGCCTCCTTTGCCGCGCTCCGCCTGCCCGCCGCCCTGGCCATGCTGGCCTTCGCCTTCGGTCCGGCTGTTGCCTGGAACCTCCGCCTGCACAAGCGGAACACGGCCGCCTTCTCCACCATGGCATTCACCACGGCGTTCTTCCTCGTCGCTGCGCATATCGCTCTCATGCGCTTCGGCTCCATGCTGAGCTGCAAACAACTGGCAGACACCGCCAATGATCTCGTCGCTTCCCGGCGCATCGAAAGCAACTATCAGTTGATGCTGTACGGCGATCAGTCCTACGGCTCTTCGGTCATCTTCTATACCAGCCGCCAGGCACTGCTGGTCGAAGGCCGCTCCAGCTCGCTGATCTTCGGCAGCACCTTCCCCGATGCACCACATATCTTCCTCTCCTCACAGGATCTGCTGCAGACGTGGGGACAGGGAGTGCGTCATCTCCTCTTCGTTCCTGAAGAACACCACAACGACGTAGAGCAACTTCTCAAGGGACGCTACATCCTGTTGAAAGAGACCTCCGGCAATACGTTGCTGACTGACCGCCCGCTCGATTGACGTAACCATAGAAAAACCAGCACGATGGATAGAAGAACCTCGTGAGCCTGCCGACCTCATCCGCCGTGACGGACCCCGCCGCCTCGCCCGCCCCAGCACGCCGCAGATCCATCGTCATTCTTCTGATCATCTGGGGGGTGCTGCAGCTTGGTGGCATCTTTTCCCCTGGTCTGCTCGACGATGTCGACTCGGTCTATCTCGAGGTCGCGCGCGAGATGCTCGTCCGCCAAGACTATGTCACTCCGTACGTGGACGGCATCCGCTTCTTTGACAAGCCTCCGTTGATGTACTGGCTCGCCGCCGGCAGCATGAAAATCTTCGGACCGCACGACTGGGCAGGCCGGCTTCCGCTCACCCTGCTCGTCCTTGGGCTCATCTTCTCCGTCTACGCTCTCGGCAGACGGTTCTTCGGCGAACGTGGGGGCTTCTACTCCGGCCTGGCCATCGCCACCTCCATCGGCCCTTATCTCTTCACCCGCTTTTACATTCCCGATGTGCCGCTGGCGCTGTGGATGACGCTCTCCATCCACCTTCTACTCATCGCCCTCGATCGCGTGCGAGCACACGAGTCCACGTTGAAACCGATGCTCGGTTTCGCCGCCGTGACCGCCTTCAACGTCCTCACCAAAGGTCTTATCGGTCTTGTCTTTCCGGTCGGCTTCGCTCTCATCTTCCTTCTGTTGATCGGCCAGCTCCGCGCACTGCTCCGCTTGCGCCTCATCACATCGACGGCGCTCTTCCTGCTGATCGCGCTTCCCTGGCATATACTCGCCGCGCTGCGAAACCCGGCGATCGACGCCAATGCCCGCGGCTGGTTCTGGTTCTACGTCATCAATGAGCACTTCATGCGCTTCGTCGGCAAGCGCATTCCGCATGATTACGGCCAGGTGCCTGTACTGCTCTTCTGGGGCATGATCCTGGCATGGCTTCTACCCTGGGCTGTTTTCCTTCCACGCGCGATCCGCTGGGGCGCCGCCAAGTTGCGCGCCCAGGGATTGAAGGCACCCGCCTCCGAAGCTCCGCTGACCCTCTTCCTGTGGGCTTTCATCGTCATCGGTTTCTTCTCGCTCGGCAGCCGGCAGGAGTACTACGCCCTGCCGGCACTGCCCGCTCTCGCCATCCTCGCCGGCGGGCAACTTGCGCGCGCCGAAGATCCACTTCACCCGGGGTCACGCGATGCGGCTTACTTCTGGACACGCTGGCTGCTTCTGCCCATCACCACACTCGCGGCAGTTGTCTGCACCTGGTTTGCGATCACCGCACCTACGCCGCCGGCGGGCGTCGATATCTCAGACCTGCTCACCACCAATCCTGAGCGCTATACCCTCGCGCTCGGCCATCTCTACGACCTCACCGGCAAGGCGATGGGCTTCTTCCGCTTCCCGCTGATCCTTGTCGCCGTATCCATGTACGCTGCCGGCCTGACAGCATGGCTGCTACGACGCAAAGGCAAGTGCTATGCGGCCAACGTCACTCTCGCCATCGCCATGATGGGCAATCTCTGGGGCATGCATGAAGGCCTGGCGCGCTTCTATCCCATCCTCGGATCGAAGGGGCTGGCCGATGCCATCAACTCCGTCTTCCAGCCCGGCGACCAGATCATGCTGGACGGCGAGTTGACCTCTGGGTCCTCCATCGCCTTCTACACCCGCAAACCGCTGCACCTGGTCAACGGACGCGTGAACGGCCCCTGGTACGGCAGCTTCTGGCCTGACGCCGCCAGGGTCTTCGAAACCGAAGACTCCCTGCACCAGGCCTGGGCAGGCCATGACCGCGTCTTCCTCATGACCTATGAACCCCAGCGCCGCCTCACTGACCTGCGGCCCTTTGGCGGAGTCTACGAKCTCAAATCCGAAGGCGGCAAAACCGTCCTCACGAATCACCCCTGAGCAGTAGAGCATTTTCCCTGTAGGTGTAGTGTAGGGATTCCACACCTATGGGCGTTTTCCGCAATGAAAATGCCGCTGCACGCCTTGTCCGGGATACCCAGCAACAGGGAAAATGCTCCTAAAAATCATATAAATCGCGCGACTCCCGCAATACGGGATTGTTACTCTTCTAACGATCCCTATGACCCCTGTAACGCGTCTCTCCCTCGTTGCGCTGTTGGCTGCTGCCCCGGTCTTTGGCCAGTCGCCGATCAATCTGCCCAGCAGTAAACAACTTCTCCCCGGCATTCCCGGAGACCCGCAACGCATCAACAGCCTTCCACTGGCGATGGCCTGGTCCCCCGATCATCGCTACCTCGCCGTGGTGAACGCCGGCTACGGAACCGCCGAGTCGAACTACCAGCAGTCCATCTCCGTGCTCGACACACAGACCGGCTCCGTCAAAGACTTTCCTGAGTCGCGCACGACACTCTCTTCCGCGCAGACACTCTTCTCCGGCCTGCTCTTCTCTGCTGACGGACAGCATCTTTACGCCTCGCTCGACTCACTCTCTGCCCCTGAAGGCGGCGAGCCTGACAAAGACGGCCTCATCAAGACCGGCAACGCCATCGCCGTCTACAGCTTCCACGACGGTTCCATCGCAACGGACCGTCTCATCCCTATCCCGCTGCAACAGCTTGCTCCTGGCCGCTCGCAGAACGAGATCRGCAAACCCATACCTATGGGCAAGGCCATCCCGGTTCCCACCGGACTGGCACTGCTGAAGACAGCCGATGGCGCCGAACAACTTCTGGTCGCCGATAACTTCTCTGACGACGTGCTGCAGGTCGATGCCGCCAGCGGCAAAATCCTTCGCCGCTTCGATCTCGCCACCAGGCCCATCGTCCCAGCGAATTACCCGATCGCTATTGCTGTCGATCCAGCCCAGCGCTTCGCTTATGTCGCCCTCTGGAACGGCTCCGGGCTGGCCCAGCTCGATCTGAAGTCCGGCAAGGCCATCTCCACGCTTCCGCTGCTTCCGCCTGATCCGGCCACCGGCCCCGGCTCGCATCCCTGTGCTCTTGCCTTCTCGAAGGATGGACAGACACTCTACGTCGCTCTCGCGAATCGCGATGCCGTCGCCGCTGTCTCACTCGCAAAAGGGAAACCGAAGCTGACCGGCACCCTCGACACACGCCTGCCCGGCCAGAGCTACTTTGGCGCGATCCCCACAGCGCTTGCTCTAAGCACCGATGGCAGCCGTCTCTTCGTTGCCAACTCCGGCTCCAATGCGGTTGCTGTCTTCGATACAGCACAGAAGCTCTCTGCCGCGGCGCCCGTACACGCCACCGGCTTCCTTCCAACCGAGTGGTTCCCAACAGCCGTAGCCGTGCAGGACAACAAGCTCTATACCGCCACCGGCAAGGGCAAAGGCACTGGACCTAACTCGCCCAAGCCGCTCATGGCTACCGATCCCGGCCAGATGCCCGCAAAGTTCAGGACGCGGCCACACGCCTACATCGCCACGCTGCTGCATGGCTCACTGGCCTCCATCGATCTGAGCTCTGCTCTGCCCAAACTGGATGAGCTCTCACGTGCCGTTGTTCTCTCCAATCGCATGAACGCCGAGCAGCAGCATGTCTTCGCCGATGGGCACAACCCCATCAAGCACGTGATCTACATCATCAAAGAGAACCGCACCTACGATCAGATCCTCGGCGATCTCGGAGTCGGTGATGGCGATTCTTCTCTGACGATGTATGGCAAAGACATCACGCCCAACCTGCACAAGCTCGCGCTACAGTTCGGTGTCCTTGATAACTTCTACGACTCCGGCGAGGTCTCCGGCGATGGACACGTCTGGTCCACCGCCGCCATCACCTCCGACTACAACGAGAAGAACTGGCAGCAGAGCTATCGCGGCAAAGAACGCACCTATGACTACGAGGGCGTCGTCGCGGAGGGCTATCCGCTGCTCGAAGGCATCTCCGACATCGACGAACCGCAGAGCGGCTACATCTGGACGAATCTCGCTAAGCACGGCAAGTCGCTCCACCACTTCGGCGAGTTCGTCGCCACCAAGTTCTGCGACGACTCCGGCGAGGCCCCGAAAGATCGTTCTCCGCTGAACGGCACACCCGAACCCGCGCCTCAGCGCTGCGCCGGCAAAGGCTCCATCCTCCCTGGCCAGGAG
>NZ_JBFRCY010000027.1:0-15216 GCF_052113305.1 Terriglobus sp. YAF25 | reverse complement strand
CCATTAAAGGATGGGCTTCGGCTGCTTCCTCCCGGCACGGTCAGCGATGCGCCAGAAGACGACACCTACACCGGCACCGGAGAGGCGCAGGCTATCTATACCCTGACGCGTTTCTTCGACCGCGCGAATCGCGACTTCGTGTTGAAACGGAGCAGATTGGTGACGTGGGATGACGCGAAGTCGCGCAACCTTGTCTTCCTGGGAGCTGCAACGCAGAACACGGCGTTGGCCGAACTGCCGACTGCGACCCAGTTTGTGATCCGCCTGGACGAAAATGCCCACGGCTATGTGAGCAATGAACATCCGCTTGCCGGGGAGCCGCATGAGTATGCAACCGATGGAACTGATGAGTATGCGATTGTCGCCTTGCTGCCTGGCCTTGAGTCCTCGACACGGATCCTCGCCTTTACAGGATTAACGACGGTTGGCACACAGTCCGCCGTGGAGTTCGCCCTGGATCCGATGCATCGCGCCGATCTGGCGAAACGCGCAGGGCTGGATCACAATCTCGCGCGTCCGTTCGAAGCGCTGCTACGGGTACATGTCCGGCGCAATGTCGGTCTGAATGCAGAGATCGTCGCGTTTCATACGCGGTAGTTGTGGCTCCCACTGGTTCGAGCTTCGCTCGAAGACCCACATAAGCTTCGCGTATGTGGGGCACCCAGAGTCTGGGCTCGACTAATTTCCAGTGGGTTCAGATAGTAGGTCTCGACACCGCGGGCGGAGTCGTCGCGAGAGCTATTGGCGTGGATGGATAGAAAGAGATCAGCCTGCGCCTTGTTGGCAATCGCCGTACGTGTCTCCAGCGGGATGAAGGTATCGTCGGAGCGTGTATAGACGATCTCCGCACCCAGGCGCTCGTGCAGCAATTTGCCGAGACGCAGTGCCACGTCGAGCACGACATCCTTCTCCATCAGGCCGTCGACACCGATGGTGCCGGAGTCGTGGCCACCGTGACCGGCATCGATCACGATGCGGCCGATCTTCAGACCGAGCGCACGCACTAGAGAGGTTTCGCCCGCAGTGGTCGGTGTCGCCATATGACCGATGGACTCATCCGCAGCGGCGATCTTCCTTCCTTTGCGCGGTTTCTTGTCCGCAGCGGGAGGAGCAGGCAGGTCGTTCACCGCAACCTCCACCGGGCGCACGCTGGCAGCGATGGGTTGCGTTGTCGGAGCGGAGGTCGCCTTCACCTTGCCGGGCTGGGTGCTGAGGTTCGCGACCTCGCGCGTGCTCGCCTGCTTCGTCGCGATCGTACTGGGCACAGCCGAGACCGGAGCCACACTCTTCTCCGGAGCGGGAGGCAGAGGCTCATCCTCAGTAATGGGATCACTTACCGGACGGGAGACGCCTTCGTGCTCATCGCCGGCAGACTTGGACGGCTTATCTGCGGCCTTTGCTGTTGCGCCATCGCCTGGCTGTTTAACGGCAACGTCGGTGGGCTTGTTCTTCCCTGCACCCTTCGATCCGTGAATATCGATGATGAGCCGGTACGGATTCGGCAACAGGAACGCGGAGTACTCAGTGACATTGTTCACGTCGAGCACGACGCGGGTCACATCGTTCGAGAACTGGGCAATACGGATCTTCTTCAGGAAGCCATCGTCGGTGACGGTAAAGTTCTTGCCGACCAGATCCTGCGCAAGCCGTGTGCCGTGCAGGTCGAAGAAGATGCGTTCGGGATTCGGCACGCGTGCCGCCTCATACTGCACCTCATCGCCGAGATCGATGGCGACACGTGTGTAGTCGGGCGTGGACCAGTGGCGAATGCCGCTAACCTGTGCCAGCGCTCCCTTGTGGCGAGGCATAGGCGCGGTCGAGACCGGCTGCAGCTTCTGTGAAGAAGTATCGACCGGTGCACTCGAAGGCGTTGGATCGATCGCGGAAGCTGACCCCGCTCCCGAGGTAAGAGGCATGGCGGGCAACCGTGCCAAACCGTTCTGGCGCGGCGACGGCGTCTCTACCTGGGGTGCCGGCGCCTCTGCCGGCGGAGCAGTGGCAACGATCGGCTGACGCGGAGCAGGACGGTCACCGTGCTTGAGGGCATCGAGGCCGGCGCGGGCATCCTGTGCTTCCGTCGAATGGGGATAGCGGCGCAGTAGCTCGTCATAGTGCTGGCGGGCGAGCTTCGCATCGCGGAGGTCGTTCTGCGCAATGATGCCTTCGGCCAGAAGCGCCGGAATTCGCAACGACGAACCCGGATACTGCTTGCGCAGGAACTCGAATTGACCAAGCGCGGCCTGGAACGACTTCGGATCGTTCAGGCTGCGGCCCTGCTCGGCGAGCAGCTCTCCCACGGCAAAGATGGAGCCGGGAGAGTGCACGTCTGCCGGGTTGGCGTGATAAATGGCGCGGTAAGCGTCCATGGCGTGGGCATAGGCCGTGCGGGTCCGCTGCTGCTCGGGCGTTGCTTCGAGCTGCTCGCGCAACTGCTCCGCCTGTTGCCAGGGCGAGACTGTAACCGCCTTCTTCCGCACCGCCGCCATCGCCAGCGTCGAGACGCACAGACCGACAACGATTCCAGAGCGAATTGAGGCAAAGACACGCATGCGGCAGCTCCGGCAAAAGCCGAAACGCTTCCAGTTTACCGAGCAGTTAACCCGGAAGACCTGCACAAAAACCGGAGCGTACTTGGGTGGTAAATGGGGTATCGAGGCGGGTCCCGGTTTTGTTATTTCGCATCGACAACCCGTTTTCAACCTTTCCGGTTCAACGTTTTGTCATTTCGCAGCGACCAAAGGGAGCGGAGAAATCTGCTTCTCTACCTATTCCCTACCAAGGAAAAGGAAAACGGTTCGCGCGAAGCGCGAATGCCCAGGTCCCTTCAGGGACCCGGGGCTATGAGAGCAGTGACTTCAGGGTCTCGATTGCCGAGGAGATGGCGCCGTCGAGCGCCGCGACATCCGATCCGCCGGCTTCGGCCAGGTCAGGACGTCCGCCACCCTTGCCGCCGACCTTCGCTGCGAGCGCTCCGACCAACTTGCCGGCGTGTACCTTACTGCCGGCGAGGTCCTTGGTGGCGCCCACGATCAGGGCTACCTTTCCATCTTCGGTCGCAGTACCCAACACCACAACGCCAGAGCCGATCTGGTTACGCAGGTTGTCGACCAGCTCGCGCATCTGATTGCGGTCAAGGCCCGGCACCCGCTGCGCCAGCAGCTTGATGCCGTCAACGTCGACAGCCGCATCGCCCGTAACCGCCGAAGCAGCCGACTTCATGCGCGCCTGGTCGAGCTCGCGCTTCAGCTTCTTCAGCTCCTCTTCCTGCGCAGCAATCTTGTCGCGGAGCGCCACGGCAGGATCAGCCGCCGTCGTCGCGCCGACGATCTGCGAGGCGACACGTGCCACATCGAAGTCCTTGCGGAACTCGCTGAGGGCTCCCGTACCCGAGACGGCTTCGACACGGCGTACGCCGCTCGAGACCGACCCCTCACCGACAAGCTTCAGCAGACCGATCTCGCCAGTGGCTGCGGTGTGGATACCGCCGCAGAGCTCAGTGGAGAAGTCGCCGATCTTGATGACACGCACGCGGTCGCCGTACTTCTCACCGAAGAGCGCCATCGCCTTCAGATCATTGATAGCCTCGTCGATCGGCACGTCTTCGAAGACCTGGACGGTTGTGTTCTTCAGCACCTGTTCGTTGACGATGGACTCGATCTGCTCGAGCTCCTCATCGGCGACCTGCGAGAAGTGTGAGAAGTCGAAGCGCAGGCGCTGCGGATTGACCAGCGAACCGGCCTGCTTCACGTGCGTGCCCAGTACCTCGCGCAGCGCAGCGTGCAGCAGGTGCGTGCCGGTGTGGTTGCGCGTGGAGGCTGCACGGACATCGCCATTGACGACAGTGTCGACGACGTCGCCGACAGCGATGGGCTGACGCGCGACGACCTTGTGCGCAAAAACGCCCTGAACCGGCTTGGTGCATCCGGCGACATCGGCAACAACGGAATTGTGATCGGCCGAGTAGAGCCAGCCGATATCGCCAACCTGGCCGCCGGAGTCGGCGTAGAAGCTGGTGGTATCGAGGACGACCTCGCCGGCATCGCCGGGGTTCAGCACAGYGGCGCCGACGCCATCCTTAACGATGGCCAGCACCTTCGCGCCATCGACGCGCAGCAGCTTGTATCCTTGGAACTCTGTCTTCGCGAGGTCGCGGAAGACCGGAGCGGCCGTTTTCTGGGAACCGCCCTTCCAGGAAGCGCGGGCGCGGGCCTGTTCTTCTTCCTTGGCCTTCTCAAAGCCAACAAGATCGAACTCAATGCCGGCATCGCGGGCGGCGTCCACCATGAAGTCGAGTGGCATGCCGAAGGTCTCGTACAGACGGAAGGCGAGAGCGCCGGATTTCAGTGTTTCTTCGTTCATCTGCGAGAGGCCGAGCTGCAGCGTACGGGCGAACTGCTGTTCTTCGGCGAGAACAACCTTCGCGACACGGTCAGCGGTTTCGTGCAGTTCCGGATACGCCGTTCCCATCTCATCGCGGACGGCATAGACCATTTCGTGCATGAAGGGCTGCTCCTGCCCCAGCAGGCGTCCGTGGCGGATACCACGACGCATGATCTTGCGCAGAACGTAGCCGCGGCCTTCGTTGGCCGGCAGCACACCGTCACTGATCAGGAAGGTAGCAGCGCGGGCGTGGTCGGCGATGATGCGGAGCGAGGCCCGCGAGCGGTCGTCGATATCCGAATCCTTCTCGACCTTGTGATGAGTAAGCTGTTCGGCGCGATTAATCAGCGGTGTGAACAGATCGGTCTCGAAGTTCGAGATCTTGTCCTGCAGCACGCAGGCGATACGCTCCAGACCCATGCCGGTGTCGATCGAAGGCTTGGGCAGTGGGGTCAGTGTGCCGTCGGCGGCGCGGTCGAACTGCATGAAGACCAGGTTCCAGATCTCGACGTAGCGCTGCTCGTCCTGCGGGAAAGGGACGTCCACCCCAGGCTGATCGGCGGCCGCAAGGCCGAGGTCGAAGTAAATCTCGCTGCAGGGACCGCAGGGGCCGGTGTCGCCCATCTGCCAGAAGTTGTCCTTGGCGCCCATCTCGAAGATGCGCTCTTTGGGAACGCCGGCCGCAATCCAGAACTGCTCGGCCTCATCGTCGCGGGGGACGGATCCCTCGCCGGCAAAGATGGTGACGTAGAGCTTGTCCTGCGGGATGCCGTACCATTCCGGGCTGGTGAGCAGCTCCCAGGCATAGGCAATGGCGTCTTTCTTGAAGTAGTCGCCGAAGCTGAAGTTGCCCAGCATCTCGAAGAAGGTATGGTGGCGGCGGGTGAAGCCGACGTTCTCGAGATCGTTATGCTTGCCCCCGGCGCGGACGCACTTCTGGCTGGTGGTGGCGCGCGAATAATCGCGCTTTTCCGCCCCCAGGAAGACGTCCTTGAACTGGTTCATGCCCGCATTGGTGAACAGCAGCGTGGGGTCATTGGCCGGCACCAGCGATGACGAATGGATGCGGCGATGCTGCTTGGTCTCGAAAAAGCGAAGGAAATCCTCGCGAATCTGGCTTCCGGAACGATATTGCATGACCTGTTAAGTCTAGCAGCGCGGCCCGGCCATTTTTGCCGTTGCTTTGCCGCCCGCCGCCTGCAACACTAAGCGAAAGTACCCCAAATGATGTTTTTATCCGTTCCCTGAACGGACTACGGCCCAATGGATATCAATACTCTTTTCTTCGTGGAGTCGAGCCTGTTTTTCCTCTTCGGCCTCACGATGCTCGTAAATTCCCTGGCAAACCCTGGTCTACGGGGAGCGCACTGGTTTGTCGCTTCGAATCTTGCCGGAGGCGTTGCCCTGTCGCTGCAGGGCGCACGCGCACATCTGCCGGTCGTGATCGGCATCGTCTTCTCGAACCTGCTCTTCGTAGCGCAGCTGGTGTGCCTGAACCGCGCCGTCACCGCCTTTCTGGGCCGCATGGAACGGATGTGGATCGCCGTACTCGGCGTCTGCATGGTGGGAATGTGCGGCGTCGCGTATTTTTCGCTGGTGCACACCGATATCGGCGCGCGGGTTGCGGTTATCTCCGCCATGATGGCGATACCCTCCCTTATGACGGCATGGGTGCTCTTTGGGCCGGCGGCTGCCGGGGTACGTACCGCATCGCGCCTGCTGGGCTCAGTCTTCCTGTTCTTTGCCGCAGTCACCTCCGTGCGGGGCTATGCGGTCTATCGCTTTCACGTGCCCAGCTTCTACTTCATCTGGCTGGACCTGATCGTGATTGCGGGCATCGCCTTCGGGTTTATCTGGATGTCGGCAGCGCAGTTGCGCGAGGATCTGGAGCGCCAGGCCATGACCGATCCGCTGACCGGGGTGCTGAACCGCCGCGCCGTCGAACGTGAGGTCGTTGAGCTGCTGCAACGCTCGGCGAAGACCGGTGGAACCATCTCGGCGCTGATGCTGGACATGGACCACTTCAAAGGCATCAACGATCGCTTCGGCCATCATGGCGGGGACCGGGCCCTGTTGGCAGTGACGCATGCGATCCGGCGCTCGGTGCGCGGCACCGACCTGGTGGCGCGCCTGGGCGGGGATGAGTTCATGGTGGTGCTGCCGGATACCCCCATGGAGATGGCTCGCATGATCGCCGAACTGATCCGCGGCGAGGTCTCTTCCCTGCGGGTGCAGACCGAAACCCATCAGTTCCAGGTGCGGGTTTCAGTCGGCATCACCACGCTGGTGGGCCAGATTGTGGGTCTGGAAGATCTGATCAAACAGTCCGATCGCGCGCTGTATGAGGCCAAGGCAGCAGGACGGAATCGAGTATTTCCTTCCGGCGAATTTGAGCCCGCGTTTATGGCGTAACGGATTCCGAGGCTACCGACAGACTCCAGATCTAAAGCCCTTCAAACAACTCCCAGATGCGGGCCAGGTGATGGTCATCGTGTTCCGCGACAAAGAAAAGATGATCTGTCAAAGTCATCGGCTGTTTCAGGCGCGGGTGCACAATACTGCGGTCCCATGCTTCTTCGTCCAGCGAGGCCACACGGCTCAGAAGTTTGCTGCGTGCACTGCGGAAGCCGGAGAGTATCTCTTCCAATGGACGTTCGTTGAATCCACCGTCTGTAGTCGCGCGATTGGCAAGGTCAGTAGGTGTGAGAGTGTTGCTGCCCCGGACGAAGTCTTCTACCCGTGTGAGCCACAGCGGCTCCAGTTGCAGCAGATGGCCGGCATTCTCCTGCGCGGACCAGCCATGTTCGGGCCTGGCGATCAGCCGCTGAGGTGTATGGCATCGCAGCTCTTCCTCCAGCCGCGCCGGCGTGCCGCGCAGCCGCGCCATCAGGTTGGGTAACAGCTCCTTTGGATATCCGAAAGAAAACTTCCGCTCAAACCACACCGCGATCTGTGTCATGCCTACCCCCTCCTAAACTCCGCGAGAGAAGTGTGCGTTACCTTCGCGGTCCAGCGCCATCGTTATAAGTAAAAATGCATTCCCCATAAACGGAGCAATGGGTGCGCAACACCTGCTGCAGCGATTGGTTGCCTTTTCCTGACGAAGTTTATTTTCCTCCTCCGCTGCAACATTCTTAAAACGCGAGGGTATGAGGGAGTGGACCGGCCGCGTGAAGCGGACACAAAAGGTCGCAGGAGTCTCCCCATGTCGCTTCTCACCCAAGGTCGTACACTTCTCGTCGCCGGCGCGATGCTCTTCTCCGCAGCCGTTATCCAGGTGCCGCAGAGCCAGGCCGGTGTGTTTATCTCCGTCAACGTTGCTCCGCCGGCATTGCCGGTTTATACGCAGCCGCCGCTTCCGGCGCCCGGCTACATTTGGACTCCCGGCTACTGGGCCTATGGCCCCGGCGGCTATTACTGGGTCCCCGGCGTCTGGGTTGCGCCTCCGCGTCCGGGCCTGTTGTGGACCCCTGCCTACTGGGGCTGGGAGGGCGGCGCGTATCTCTTCCACCCCGGCTACTGGGGACCGCACGTCGGCTTCTACGGCGGTGTTAACTATGGCTTCGGATACTTCGGCTCCGGCTTTGGAGGAGGCGAGTGGCGTGGAGGCAGCTTCTTCTACAACAGCGCTGCCGCGAACTTCGGCAGCGTTCACGTCACCAATGTCTACGTCAACAAAACGGTGATTGTGAACAACACCACGATCAACCGCGTGAGTTACAACGGCGGTAATGGCGGCATCCAGGCGCGTCCAAGTGCGTTTGAAGCAAACGCCATGCGCGAGAACCATGTCGTCGCAACCAACGAGCAGATGCAGCATCAGACCTTCGCCTCGCAGAACCGCGCGCAGTTCGCCAGCGCGAACGGCGGGCGCCCTGGAGTGATAGCTGCGGCAACTCCTGCCTCGTTCCATGCCAACCCGACGAATGCGGCAGCGGCAGCGCGGTTCAACCCCAACCAGCGTGAAGGCAATCAGGACCAGCGCATCGCCAATGGATTGCATAGCGGACAGATGACCTCCGGTGAGGCGGCCCAGGCGGAACGGACACAGGCCAACATCGACCGGCAGGTCCACAACGACCGTGCCGCGAACGGTGGCGCACTGACGCCGCAGGAGCGGCAACAGGTCAACCATGAGCAGAATGCGGCCAGMCGCCAGATCTATAACGACAATCACAACGCCAATCGCGTCGCACCCAACGCCGTGAACAATCGCGAAGCCTATCAGCAGCAGCGGGTTGCCAACGGACTGCGTGACGGTCAGCTCAACTCTGCGCAGGCCGCGCGCGACAACCGCCAACAGGCTGGAATCGCCCAGCAGGTGCACAACGAGCGTGTCGCGAACGGCGGAGCCATGACACAGCAGCAGCGGCAACAGGTCAATCGTGAACAAAACCACGCCGGACGCCAGATTAACCGCGAGGAAGGGCGGCGGTAGAGCACTTTTCCCGCCTCAACGAAGAAGGGCCGCGGTCGATGTCAGCTGCGGCTCTTTTTCTTTTGTGTCGTTTGCAGGTCGGGCGCCCACGTCCAGCCCTCCATCGCATGCAGCGGATCGCGTGGCTGAACAAGGCGTGGAAACTCGTCACGCCGTTCGACCATTACCATCATGCTGACTAAGGCATCGAAGGCGTCTTCCCCGGCGCGGGCCGACTGCAGCACACCGCGCGGCAGAGCGGCATAGGCAGGATTTTCTTTTCGTTTGCGCAGCAGATACTCCGCACGCTTCTCCGGGTTCGACTTGTGCACCGGCCCGGTGTTGAGCCGCGTATACATCTCCACCACGAGCGGCAGCTTTGGCCGGTCAAAGGGCCAGACCGAGAAGCCTGCTTCGCGCAGTTGCAGCAGCACCGGCATGCCACGCAGCGAAGCCGTACCTACCGAACCGGAGCCACCGATCTGGAAGACGGATTTCGGCGTGATGCCTTTCACGCGCAGCGCGCGCTCTTCTTCCGGAATAAGTGCAACCAGCTTGCAGTCAATATCGGTAGCGCGCAGCATGCGATGCAGCCGATCGCCCGAAAACTCCGCGGGCCGTTTGTGCGGTTTTCCCCAGAAGCGGCGGTCCTCACACTCGCGCGAGAGCCAGCGCTCACCGTGCTGCTCGGTAACCAGCCGCCAGAACTCCGGGGCACTCTCCATCTCCAACTCGCGAAGAAACCATGCGGGGAAGGAAAAGCAGAAATCGAAACCGACGACCAGCGATGGATCATCCTTTGCCAGCGTGATCAACCACTCCGCCGTCTCCTGCCGCGTGCGGCCGTTGGTCAGCGTGACTCTACCGTTGTGCCAGCGGGCGGCGTAGATGTGACGGCGCTGTCCGGCGGTATCGACGCGGCCTGACCAGTCGATCGCGATGACCTGCGTGACGCTCATTCCATCTCGTCCAGAGTTTCGACCTCGGCCAGCACATCGTCGCCGGCCTTCAGCTCCTTGAGCGCCGCGAAGATGGTGCCGGTGGAGAAACCGGCCGCAGCCAGCCGGCGTACGATCCGTGCCGACTCTTTTTCGTTAGTCGGCACCGCAATCCGCTTCTTTCGTAGATGCTCGCGCGCCAGATCGAGCTCTTTCACGTCTTCGAACGCAGCCGTGAGTGTCTTCTCGATCAGAGGAGACGCAATCCCCTTCTGACGTAGGTCATTGGCGATGCGGCGTTTGCCGAAGGCCTGGTTCTCCTGGCGGAGCCGTGTGAAGTCGGCGGCAAAGCGCGGATCGGAGAGGTAGCGCATCTCTTCCAACCGGGCGATTACCCGACCGATCTTTGCTTCGCCCTCCGCGGAGTCTTCCACACGGGCTTTCATCAGCTTCTTCAGTTCGGCCACGGTACGCATGCGGCGGCCCAGGGCGCCTGCGGCATAGTCCAGCAGCTCAGCCTCATTCATCGGTTCGCGCGCTTTGGGTTTACGGAATGGCATCAGTGTTAGGAAATTCTAGAAGAATTGACGGACAGGGTACCGGATCGCCCCCCGGGGCCGCCCCTTTGACCCCTCCGGAGACCCGACCAGTTACACTTGCTGAGGAGAAAGTTCCTTTGCCAAACGAAGAGCAGCAGCCTGCAGAACCAAAGCGCGAAGAGACCCTGCTCGAAAGCATCGCCTCCATCGCCAGTGTTCTGGCCGTGGGTCTCTTCGTCATGACCTTCATCTTCCAGAATTTTGAGATCCCATCGGCCTCCATGGTGAAGACGCTGCTGATCGGCGACCATGTGCTGGTCGACCGTGTCACCCTGGCTCCACAGAGCAAGTGGATGCCGCTAGTGCACTACCGCCAGCCCCACCGCGGCGATGTCTTCGTCTTCCTGAAGCCCGGCTGGCCCGATCTCTTCCTGGTCAAGCGTCTGGTTGGCCTGCCCGGCGACAAGATTCATCTGCGCAACGGCATTCTGTACGTCAATGGCGTTCAACAGAACGAGTCCTACATCTCCAAGCCCGGCGACCGCGACGAGAACGGAAGCATCCGGGAGTATCAGGAGTTCCGCGACGACTTCCCGCTCTATCCTCCGCCGTCCTACATGTCCTCAGAAGACGTTCCCGGTGTCTGGCGTGAAGACCTTCCCGCCCACATCCAGGGAGAGGATCTCGTTGTTCCTCCAGGCAAGGTCTTCGCCATGGGCGACAACCGCCTGGACTCGCTGGACAGCCGCTTCTGGGGTTTCGTTCCCATGGAAAACGTCGTCGGCCGGCCCATGTTCGTCTATTGGTCGTTCGAGACTCCGGCAGACCAGATCAATAAGCAGACGGTCGGCGACCGCATCAGCTTCGCAGCCCACGTAATTCTGCACTTCTTCGACGAGACGCGCTGGAAGCGTACGCTGCACCTGGTGAAGTAGATGTCTGAGATCGGTGCATACCCGAAGCGTTCGCTGCGTCGGCGCATCGCCATGGCTCTTGGCCTGATTGTTCTTGTGCTGGTAGCCATCTTTGCGCTGCCGATGATCAACGTGGGCCGCTATCGCCTGCGGGTCGCGCAGGGCATCAGCGAGGCCATCGGGCGGCCGGTGCACATCGACAACATCACCCTGAGCATGCTCCCCACGCCCGGCTTAACGCTGGAGAACTTCGTCATCAGCGAAGATCCGGAGTTCGGCTCAGAACCGGTGATGCGCGCCAACCAGGTCCACGTGACCCTTCGTTTGAGCTCGCTGTGGCGGCGAAAGCTGGAAGCCTCCTCCATCTCGCTGACAGAGCCCAGCGTGAACCTGGTTCGTGCCGAGAATGGCCGCTGGAACCTGCAGGCAATCCTGATGCACGCCACGCAGGTGGACGCCGCTCCTACAGCGCAGCCGAAGGCCGGTGCCAAACCCCGCTTTCCCTACATCGAAGCCACCAGCGCCCGCGTCAACCTGAAACTTGGCAACGAAAAGACACCGTTCTCTCTCACCGAGGCCGAATTTGCGCTCTGGCTGCCGAATCCAGACGAGTGGCGCATCCGCCTGGAGGCCCATCCGTCACGTACCGACACCGATGCCAGCGATACTGGCGTTCTGCGGGTTGAAGGCACGCTGAAACATGCGGAGAGCTTCAGCCAGGTTCCGATCGACCTGCACGGTGTATGGACCAAAGCCCAGCTCGGCGAGACTAGTAAAGTGCTGATCGGAGCCGATGCCGGTCTGCGCGGAACCCTCGAATGGGGAGCCAACGTCAAGGGCACCTTCGCCGAGTCCAACGTGCAGACCTGGATCAAGCTGGACGGTCTTCGCCGCGCGGAGTTCTTCCCGGCACAGCCGATCTCTGCAGAGATACGTTGCGGACTGCGCGCCACCAACCGTTTCCTGACCCTGGAAGAGGTGAAGTGCGAGGCGCCCGTCGATGCCGGCGCCGTTGCCCTGACCGGGCGGATCGACGACGTTCGCGAGCCGGAAAAGGCGGCAATCCAGCTAGGACTTCGCCAGGTTGCCGCGGATACGCTGTTGAACTGGGGCAAAGTTGCGAGCTCACGCGTATCGCCGCAATGGGCCGCCTCCGGAACCGTCGATGCGGACCTGACCTACGGGGCCGTTAGCGGATGGAAGGGCCACCTCACCGCCAACAAGCTGGGACTCACCGCTAAAAACCACGAGGTCATCAAAGACCGGACGGTCGAGCTGACTGACGCTGCCGTGACCCCAGTGGTATTCAAAGGACGCCCCGGCCTGAAGCCAGAAAATAGCAATCTGCAGGGTGATCTGCGGCGCTATGCCTTCACCTTCGACCGGCTGCCGGCATTCAACTATTCAACGATTGAACCATTCAACCGACCGCCCTACTGGGCGGTCTTAAGACTCACATCCAGCACATGCACCGTCGAGCGTAGCTCCGGTGTCGTACCGTCGTTGACTTGGACCTGTTGGGGTGAGTCGTTGAAGACGATGCGGGTGGTGGAACGGGAGCGTGCCGGAATGCGCAGGCGCTCTGTGGTGGTCAGGTTGCCCGAGCGGATCGTCACCGGCACATCGACCGCAGCGTAGCCGGCATTCGAGACTTCGACGGAGATCAGGTAGCCGCCGATGCGCTCGATGGCGCGCGGCGTTACCGAGACAATGGCGAGATCGGGCAAGCCACGGTCGTGGTCGACCCAGTCGTCAAAGAACCAGCCGAGGTCTTTCTGCGATGTCTCTTCGAGCAGGCGACGGAAGGTTGCCGCATTCGGCGAGGGCTGCGTACGAAGCGCCGCCAGCGCCTGTTGCAGGGCGGTATCTCCGGCAATCGATCGCAGCATCCAGAACACATAGGCCGCCTTGGTGCGGTAGATCAGATCGCTGTGTGCCTTCTCCAGGGGCTGGCCCTCACCGGCATCCGGTTGGGAGAGGTCAGGCTCGAGCAGCGTCAGCGCGCTGCGGCCGTCTTCCAACGCCGCAACGGCAGCCTCGCGCCCTTCGCTACGTTCGATCCACAACAGCTCCATAAAGCGCGCCAGGCCTTCGTCCAGCCAGGCGGGCTGGTTGCCGGTGTAAGCGTGCGTGAAGGCATGCACCAGAGCCTCGGCATCTTGGCCGGAGCCGCTCGGGAGCTGCCCCACGAGGAACGGCCCGGACTCAAAAGGTTGCGGGAGGTTAGCTTCCAGCATTGTTAGTGGGACGTTAGGCCGCGCACCCAGCCAGGTGGTGAGCAAAGGAAAGACATTCAATGCCGTCTTGTTCAGGTTGCTTGCCCGCTCGGCATCTTCAGAGATCACGGCCAGATAACCGCCGCCCAGCATCTCCGGCTGGTCTTTGCTGAGAAATAGGCTGAGCGGATGGAATCCCAGAGGGAATGCCGCGAAGCTGGCGGTGGCCACACCGGTGGCAGCAGCGGAGGGCTGGTTCGGATTGTCCTGGTGCGTCTCCAATACGGCCTGGCGGCCGCACAAGAACGCCAGCCGCGGCGGGTCGCCCGCGTACTCGACCGTAAGACGTCCGCTCACGCGGGCCGTCTGCGTCGCCAGACGATTGCGGCCGATGAGGTCGTAGACGCGGTTTCCATCACCCATGAACGCAGGCGGCGCGCTGACGGGATACCAGAGCACATTGCCGAAGCCGCGCACGCCCGTGAAGTCGTCCGTGATGCGATCCCACTCCAAAGAGGACGCAGAGGAAGAGCTCTCCGCTCCAGTGGTCTGTTCGACCTTGCCGGAGTAGAGCACATCGAGGGTCACCGATGCATCGACAGTGAGAGGCTTGGGCAGATGCAGCACGGCCTCGGTCACTGCGGCGGTATGGTCGAGGTCGGTCTTCACCTGGTGCTGAGCCACTGGGAGGGTGACGGTGCGGCCGTCTTCGACCAGGCGGGCGAGGTCCCACATCATGGACGATGAGATCTGGAGCGGAAGATCCTCGATCGGCTTCGTTCCACCATTGCGCACCGTCAGACGCACTCGGGCGGAGAGCGCGCTTTCCGTCGTATTCAGGTGCAGGTCCATGTCATAGGCGGTAAAGATCAGCGATGAGCGGACCTCGTCCGAGACCTGGATCAGCACCGCCGGCTTCTTCTGGGGTGTCTCCGGAGGAGACTGAAAGATGACCTGGGGCTGCTGCTGCGCCCACGCCACACCGGCGGCCAGCAGTACGGCCGCACATCCCAATCGGCTTACAAAAAACATCTAGGAACCTAAACCCTTACGCGGTTTGGACGGCTTTGCCGCCGGAGCGGGAGCGCCGGCACGTTGCCGAACTGCTTCATACATCACCACCGCGCCAGCGACCGAGACGTTCAGTGAGCTGACGGAACCCGCCATCGGGATACGCAGCAGGTGATCGCAGGTGCGCTTGACCAGATCGTGCAGCCCGGCGCCTTCTCGTCCGAGAACCAGCGCTGTGTGCGTTTTGAAGTCGTAATCGCTGTAGTCGGGCGTGCCACGTTCATCCAGACCGACCACCCAGACATTCTCCTCTTTCAGGCGCTCAAGGGCGCGCACCAGGTTGGTGACGCGGGCGATACGAACGTATTCGCTGGCCCCGGCTGAAGACTTGGCGACCACCGCGGTCAGAGGCGCCGAGCGCCGCTCGGGCAGAAGGATGCCATCGACACCGGCTCCATCGGCGGTACGCAGCAGCGCGCCGAGATTGTGGGGATCTTCGACGCCGTCGAGGGCGAGGAAGAAGTAATGCTCCCCGTTCCGGGGCGGAGCGGCCAGCAAGTCTTCGATCGCCAGTAACTTACGCTCTCGTACCTGGGCGACGATGCCCTGGTGCATCTCGGTTTGGGCCAGCCGGGTGAGCTCGTCTTTGGACGCCGGCGAGCACTTAACCCCTGCCTTACGGCAGAGATCGAGCACCGCTTCCAGCCGGGCATCGCGGCGGTCACGGGCGAAACGGACGTGATCCAGCGGGCGGCCACCAGAACGTACTGCCTCCTCTACCGGGTGAATGCCGTACAGAAC
>NZ_JBFRCY010000026.1:0-12583 GCF_052113305.1 Terriglobus sp. YAF25 | reverse complement strand
GGACTACCTTGTCACCGACGTCCTGCCCGGTAATGCGGCAGTGCAGGAAGTAGTAGCCGGAGTCTTCTTCCGGGAAGTGCTTGCTTTGCGCCGTCAGCATGACGGTATCGTGGTGGCGGGAGTGCAATTCGCAATGATCAAAGACAGCCTTGGCGTCGCCGAAGATGTAGTCGACGTGCCCTTCGATATAGCAGTCGTGAAAGTACTGCCGCGAGGCAAGGCAGGCCGTGCGTCCCGGAGCAGGTGCGCTGCCATCTTTTGGAAGATTGTCGTGGCAGGTGCGGCTATTCGCGTAGAGGGTGTCCTGGGCGCCCAGGAGGCGCACGCGATCGAGCACCGCCTTATCTGAGCTCATAAGCAATGCCACCGCCTGAGATCCCTCCTCAAGGCGCTCGTGCTCCAACTCCCAGGTATTTTCTATGGTGAGGTTCTCAGCGGCAAAACCGTCGGCATCGACACTCACGCTTCCGCTCTTGCCTGTACCGCCGGCGGACTTGGCAGAATCATTCCAACTCAGGACGACATCCTGCGGCAGTTTGCCTGTACCGATCAGCTCAATATTTGGCGTGCCGACATGAATCTTCTCGCGGTACTTTCCTGGAGCGATGCGGATAATGGAGCCGTCTGACGGAGCATGATCGACTGCATCCTGCACTGTGCGGAAGTCGGCCTTGCCCTGCTTCGCGACAGTCAGAGTCCTCACGCCCCCTGCGGCCAGTGCGTACGAGGTACATACGGCCACTATCACCAGACGCCCCGTCAAGCGACAAACGTTCACGGAACCACTCCTTTATTGGATGAAATAGGTTCTGGTGCTTGAGCATTTTCCCTGTTGCCGGGTAGCCCGGAACTGGTGTGCAGCGGCGTTTTCATTGCGGAAAACGCCCATAGATGCGGAAGCCCTACTCTACACCTACAGGGAAATGCTCTAGTGTCCGTCGGTCGGTGCAGCCTGCTGCAGGACCGGGGTTGCGCCGTCTGGAAGCCCATTGACATTCGGCCCAAGCTCCACCTGCGTACGGATGACATTGTCCGCAACCATCCGGCCGAAGACCGCTTTGCCCTTGTCATTCAGGTGCGTCCGGTCTGGCTTCACTGCACTGCCGTTCTCGGCATTGGCGTCAGGATGAGTTGTCGCGTTGAACGCATCCGCCTCCTCCTGAGTCTTCGCCGACAGGAAATGTTGCGACAGGCTGAAGAGATCGACAAACGTCACCTTCTCTTCCGCAGCCATACGACGAGCCGCGGCCGAGTACTCGTCCAGGCCATCCTTCACCAGCCTGCCGTCTTTGTAGTTCCGGCGGGAAAGAGAGCTGACGATGATCGGAATACCGCCGATGGAACGGACATCCTGAATAAACCGCCGCAGGTTCTCGCTATACAAGCCATCAGGATCGGCGTGCCGCTTCGGGTCATCTTTCTGATCGTTATGGCCGAACTGGATGAAGTAGTAGCTCCCCTTCTCGTCCAGCGCCTTCTTCCACCAGCCTTCATCAATGTAGCTCTTCGTGCTGCGGCCGTTCTGCCCCAGGTCAACACAGGCGACGTTCGGTGTAAGGGTCGCACAGAAGCCCGGGCCCCAGCCTCCCTCAAGCGCAACCGTTGAATCACCGGTCAGTACCACCTTGAAGGGCGCCCCTTGGATGACACGCATGGCAAGCTGCCCCTCAGGAGGAAGCTCCGCCGCATTGGGCCGCACATACTGCTGCAGCGCAGGAACAGCTTTGCCGAGATCGACGGCGACGATGCGGCCGAAGGCATAGCTTCCCTGCCAATCGAGGTGCGTCTTGTCGGGCTGCAGTTTTCCGTCCTTGTCCTTCTTGGTGATGCCGAGCTTCAGTCCCGCCTGCTCTCCGATGCCGTCCAGATAGGCAATGCTCTCGGCCTGCAGATCAATAAGCGGCACCTGCATCTCCGTGGCAACCCGCTTCATGGTCGCGGCATGCGCCAGAAGATCGCTATGGACTTTGCCGTCCTTTTCGAAGTACCGGCGGGTCAACGGCGTCACCAGCACCGGCTTAATGCCATGAGCGCGCGCTTCCTCAACGTAGCGACGCAGATTCTTCTCGTAGTCCGCCATGGAGACCTGCCGATCCAGGTGCTCGGCCGTCTCCATATCGTTGTGCCCGAACTGAATCAGCATGTAATCGGGCTTCGTGCTCAGGCTGCGATCCCAGAGGCCGAGCTCGCGATAGGTTTTGGTGCTGGCGCCGCCCTTTGCCATATTCAGGCAGTCGATCTTCTCCGAGAGGTTGGCGCAGAAGCCGCGGCCGTAACCGGCGCTGTCGGTCTGCGTAGAATCACCGATCAGATCGACACGCACTGCGGTCCCCGGCCTGCGCTGGGCCGGTTGCGAACCGACATACGCATCTTCAGCGACAGCGCCGGTTACGACGGCACAGAGGAACAACGCGCCCAGACTTCTGGCAGCAATCCACATCATCTTCTCCTAGTCCTGGTACGGAACAAACTTGTTATCGCAGCTAAAGTCCATCTTCAACTTGGGCGTCGGCGTCGTTGGAGTCACGCCGGAACTGGTAAAGGTGAAGTTTGCGCCCTTCGGTCCAACGGTGATGGAACTGTATCGGGCACGCACCTGCTCCGGCTTTACGCCGCGCACGTCAACTCCATCCAAAGTCAATTCCGTCGGATGTTCGGCGTTAAGACCTGCAACCTGAACGATACCGGGAGTCAGGCTGATGAAGTTCTCAATCCGGATGCCCTTGTAGTCAGGCGTCAGCGGCCCCTTCATACCGAGATCGTCGATGCCGTCCGTCGTTTGTCCGTTATAGAACGGGCTGATGGAGATCGGCACGGGAACATTGCGCAGGCAGAGATTGCGATAGGTCACACCGCGCACCATGCCGCCGCGCTGCACGTTGCTCTTGATACGAACTCCGCTGGTTGTGTGATCGAGCGTCAGCGTATCCACCAGGATGTCCGACTCATCCCGCGCCTCGGAGCCCATCGACATGCCGTGGCCGCTGTAGAAGTGGTTGTCGATCACGCTCATGCGGTGCACGCCGGCCTTGATGGCAATATTGTCATCGCCATTGTCGATCCAGCTCTTGGTGACGGTGACGTTCTCAGAGCTTCCCGGGTCGATACCGTCCGTATTACGCGCATCTGTCCCGCGCACGGTGGGCGTCAACAGATGCACGCCCCACACGGTAAATCCGTTTGTGTTGTTCACCGCGACATGGAAGTTGGGCGAGTTATGCAGGCGGATGCGATACAGAACCAGGCCGTCGGCGTGGTTCGCAATCAATAACCGCGGTGCAGAGTACTTGGTATTCGTCGGCTCGGCCGCGCGCGACTGCTGCCACCAGCTATAGCTTTTGCCGATCAATCGGCTTCCGCCCCGTCCATCGATGGCTCCATCGCCCATAATCGCGGCATTCTTCACATCCTTCACGCTAATGAGCGGCCTGCAGGGCGAGCTGTCAGGACCGGAGGTACCGCATCCACCGGGCTTGGTGTCATAGAGCTTGGGATCGCTTGAACCGTAGAGCGTTACCCCTTTGTCCACCAACAGCGTGACACCTTCGCGCAGTTCCAGAGGGCCGCTGAGAAATGCGTTCTGCATACCATCAGCGCGCAGGGCTACCGCCTTTCCGCTGCCGCAGATGTCGAGCGCATGCTGAATGCGCTCCGTATCGAGCTTCTGCTCGTCTTCTTCCAGCAGAGCATTGTTCTCTGCGTGCAGTTTTGCCTTCAGTACCGTGCAGGCCGCAGGGATGACGGGCTCAGTGACATGGCGTGTGTCCTGTGCTGCAGCGGGGGCCACAGCGACGACACTCAAGGCAGCAAGCGAGAGAGCAAAAACAGCAGGACGGATCACGCAACTCCAATTCAAAACGGCAAGGGGATACACCCTAGGGCGTGCCTGAACTATAAGGATCGGGATTTCCTTCCGTCAAATCAAATCGAAACGTTTCTATATAGAAGCCGATTACGTCCCAGGCTGGCGGTAGTGGGCTTGTGCCGCAAATTTTCGTTCTTCCCCGCGAGGATCGGGGACAACTGACGGCTTATTATCCCAAGTCATCGTGAAACGCTTCGATAGATCATAGAAGGGCCACTGCGGTATCGCAGGGTTGTTTGGATTCCCGGTTCTGGCGTAGGCCAGCAGGGTTTCGCTCATGGCATCGGCCAACGGCTGGGCACGGCGCACATCGTCAGCAGATGCGCCGACCATCCCGGGCGCGAGTGCGAGGTTATCGAAGTAAAACGGGATATCGAGCGTATGCGGCGCGCCAAATTTTCCGCCTGCTACCGGCGRCGGCCAATTCATCTGATAAACCCAGGTGCGGCTTGCAGCGGGACTCTGCGCACGTCGCTCCGCTTCAATCACCTGCCCCGGCCATGACCGGAATGCAGTCGCCGCAGCAAAGAACACATCTGAGGGCGAGTACTGCGGATACCAGCCCCGATATTTCGCTACAACGTCCTTAGGATCGATAAAGCCGAGGAAGCTGCCAACGTTCTTCGTCAGCGCCGCCGGAACCTCCTCCCACGTCAGCGAGAAAAGAGCAGGCTGYGAGCCGCCGATCAGGCCGCGGGTCTCGTCATGTGTGTTTCCGAGGATCATGGGGACATTTGCGGAGAGCGGAGGCGTATCGGGATCAAACGGATGGCGCGGCAGCGCACCACCATCGACAACCGGAAGCCAGGCACTGCTGACACGCGCGGCTTCTTCCAGTGCCTCGAGCGACAGCGCATCAAGCTTCTGCCGCAAGTCGCTGCCGGGGACGTGATCCAACCCAAGCTTTGCCAAAAAGGCACGTGTACGTTCGCTAGCGATCTTCTTTGGGGCCGCGGTAACCTGCTGGCCGCTCATGCTCATGACGCGATGAAAAAGACCGTGCGCCGTTGGCATGGCCATCAGCGTGGCACACTTCGCTCCTCCACCAGACTGTCCCCAGATCGTGACCCGGTTTGGGTCGCCGCCAAAGCCTGCGATGTTGTCGCGCACCCAGCGCAATGCCAGCACCAGATCCAGCATGCCCACGTTCCCGGAGTCTGCATACACCGGATCATCCATCAGCTCGGCGAGATAAAGAAATCCGAAGGCATTCAGACGGTGATTGACGGTCACCACCACCGCGTCACCGCGACGGGCCAGCCGTGTTCCGTCATAGAGAGCCGCGTTGACGGTGCCGCTGTTGTAGGCCCCGCCATGGATATAAAACAGAACTGGCCGCCGTTCATGACCAACACGCGAAGGCAACGGAGTCCAGACATTCAGATGGAGGCAGTCTTCGCTGATCTCGCCTTCGTCGGGCGGCAGATGGTAGGTCTCAGCGTTCGTGCGTGTTTCTTCGCGGCGGGCGCGTCCTCCACCGAGCTGTGGAGATCGGTCTCCCCATGCTGTCGCATCGCGAATGCCTTTCCAGGGTGCTACTGGAATCGCCGGCTGGAAGCGGCGTGCCTTCGTATCAGCACCGTAAGGAATTCCCAGAAAGCCGGCGATGCCGTCGCGGACTGTACCGCGAACGTCGCCCGCAGTGGTGCGAACCACTGGCCTCGACCCGGTCGACGCCCATGCAAAGACTGATCGGGACGAAAGTAAGGCAGCGGCACCAAGCCCATGTTGCAGCAACTCACGACGACGCACTCCGGTCTCCCTCAGAGCCGCTCCGAAAGAGGAATGCGGCTCTGGTTCATTCTTGCCTTAGCTCAGGCAAAAGAACAAATGAGGCGCATCTTGAGGATGCGTGTTAGGAAGTCTGCATCACTGTGCGAAGCGTTGCCGCCGCAGACTCCGGTGTGATATCGCGTTGCGGCGAACCCAGCAGCTCAAAGCCGACCATGAACTTCCGTACCGTTGCTGAGCGTAGCAGCGGCGGAAAGAAATGCGCATGCAGAGTCCACTCCGGATGCGGTTCGCCATCCGAAGGAGCAGGATGAAAGCCCATCGAGTAGGGGAACGGCGTATCGAAAACCCGGTTATACCCTGCCGCAATCGTGTGCAGGATGCCCGCAAGTCCATCACGCTCTTCGGGGCTCAGATCCGTAAAGGATGCTACCGAGCGACGGGGCAGTAACAGCGTCTCGAAAGGCCATACCGCCCAGAACGGCACAACCACGACCCACGTCTCGTTCGAAGCGACAATACGTTCATCTTCTTCGAGCTCGGTGCTCAGGTACGTCGCGAGCAGCGGCTCCTGCGACTTCGCGAAGTATTCTTTCTGTGCGGCGAGCTCCGTTAACGGCTCGTTCGGAATATGTTCCGTGGCCCAGACCTGTCCGTGGGGGTGTGGGTTACTGGCTCCCATCATCGCTCCGCGATTTTCGAAGATCTGGACGTACTGAATCTCCGGACGAGCTCCCAGCTCCTCGGCCTGAGCGGTCCACATATCCACGACATTGCGAATCTTCTCGACTTCCATCGTCGCTAACGTGAGGTCATGCCGGGGATCGAAACAGAGCACACGGCAGATGCCCCGCTCCGTCTCTGCCCGCAGAAGGCCCTCTCCCAGGTCAAACTGCGCCTGCGGCGCATCCTGTTTCAACGCCGCGAAGTCGTTCTGAAAGACATATGTRCTCTCGTACTGCGGTGTGCGCTCTCCGTTGGCGCGCATGTTGCCTGGGCACAGATAGCACGTGGGATCGTAAGTGATGGGCGCGGGAACAGCCGGTGTCTCCATCTGTCCCTGCCATGGGCGTTGCGTGCGATGTGGCGATACCAGAACCCACTCCCGGCGTAGCGGATTCCAGCGGCGATGCGGAGTTTGCAACCAGAGTGTTTCCATCAGGCACGCTCCTTTGCCGCCAGCTTGACGGCTCCATCGACGGCATCGCAAACGTAGATTTCCGGATGAACGCCGAAGCGTTGGTGATATGCGTCCTTGATGGATGCCGTAAACGCATCCACATCTTCCTTGCGAACCAGATTTACGGTGCAGCCGCCAAAGCCGCCACCGGTCAGACGTGCTCCCACGCATCCCTGCAGGGTCATCGCCGTCTCAACCAGGAAGTCGATCTCTTCGCAGCTGCATTCGAAGTCGTCTCTCTGGCTGACATGCGAGCCCAGCATCAGTTCACCGAAACGCTTGGCATCCCCCGCAAGCAGTGCCTCACGTGCGGCCATGACGCGGCCATTTTCAGAGATCACATGGCGGCAACGTTTGTAGGCATCTTCCGGCATCTGGCCGGCACACTGCTCCAACTGTTCAAGCGTGGCATCGCCGAGATCGCGAAGCCCGGGGAAACGCTCCCGCAGCACCTGCTGCCCTGTCTCAACACCTTTACGGCGGCTGCCATAGTCGCCGGCGGCGATGGAATGTTTCACCAGAGAGTTGCAGGCAACGATCCGCAGATCCGCAAGCGCACCACTGATCACCGGTACCAGGTCGTAGGTCAGATCGCGTGTCTGCAGCAGCAGCGCATGCCCCTGCTTCGCGGCCGTAACAACAAACTGATCCATGATGCCGCACGGTGACTGCACAAAGATGTTCTCTGCTCTCTGGCAGAGCAACGCGATTTCGGCATCGGTCATCGTCTTGCCGCTGCGGTGCAGCATGGCAAGGCAGGAGGCGACCTCGATGGAAGCGGACGAGCTCAGCCCCGCGCCCAGAGGAACATTGCCACTGACGTCCATGACGAAAGGCGGTGGGGAGATACCAAGCTTTACCAGCTCGTGCAACACACCGACCGGATAGTCACTCCAGGCATGACGACGCTCCTGCAGGTCCTTCCAGCCTCCCTCGGCAATACCGGCGAACTGATGGCTGCGGAACAAATAGTGACGGCTGTCGCCGTCGGCGATCTTGACTTCGGTGTAGTACGGAATCGCGATTGGAAGCACATAGCCGCCGCTGTAGTCAGTATGCTCGCCCAGCAGGTTTACGCGCGCGGGAGCACGGAAGACGGTCTCGTGCTGAGTTGAAAACGATGTACTCAAAGGGATGTCACCCATTCCAAAAATAAAATTCAAGACAAGATAACAACGGCGGAGCAAGCTGCTCAGGTTATTTTCGCATCTTACCCGGTAACGTACACGAAAAGGAATACACCGAAAGATAGACCGAGAATTTTTCACTTTTATCAGCGATCGCTCAGCCGCTACTCCGGCAATTGGATGTCCTGATCCAACCCGTCGGCGAAGAGCGATAGATTGCTGCGAAGCACCAGATGCGGCGCCAGCCTGATAACCGGCGGAACCGTCTTCAGCCCCAACAGATGGGCATAGAGCAGCTCGATCGCCATACGACCCTGTGTAAACGGCCGCTGATGCACAGAGCAGAGAATCCGGTCGGTTTCAATAAGAGGGATCAGTTCCGGGAAGATGTCAGTCGTGACGATCTTCAATCGGCCCAGGAGCTTTGCCTCATCGGCGGCACGTAGCACCGGAAGGCTATTCGCTGTTCCCAGATAGATGCCGCCGAGATCGCGATGACGCCGAAAGAGCCTGCGTGCCGCCTGATAACCTTCCTCGGGGTTTTCGTGGGACTCCAATGGCGGCAGCAGCCTGAGATGAGGCGCATGAACAGCCAGCGAAGCGGAGAAGCCGCGCAGCTTTTCACTGTGGTCCTGGATGCGGAGGTCTCCGGCGATCATCGCCACCTTCGCTGCGTCGGGGAGCACACGTCCCAGCAGATCTGCAGCGATATTGCCGCTGACAGTGGCATCTACGGAGACGGACGCAATACGCCCCAGCAAAGGCGCATCGCTGCCGATGAAGAGAATCGGAGGAGCGTCCTCCCTGCGAAACAGCGCCGATAGAGCCGACGGATTGCCCGGGGCCAGCACGATGCCATCGAACTGTCGCCAGCGAGCCCGCTCCATGCACTCCACGTCACCGTCTCCCAGACGCGGGAAGCTGAAAAAGTGCAGCTCAAGAGGAGCCGTAGTCGTCAGACGTTCGGCAGCAAGACGCATTCCCGCTCGCATGGAATCGAAGAAGACGGCGACGCGTTCCGGGAGAAAGATGCCGAAGCGAAGCGTCCGTGAGAGCTTCAGGTGTCGCGCCGCGACATTCGGAGAGTAATTCAGCTTCTTCGCCATGCGCAGCACACGTTCACGTGTCTGCTCGCTGATACCGGGCCGGTTGTGAAGAGCACGGTCTACCGTGCCGATAGAAATGCCCAGCGCGGTTGCGATCTCACGAATGCCATTGGGTTTGGCTGGACGTCTGGGCACCCTTTCATCCTAAGGGCTTATTGACTGATAGGAGTAGCCGGTCGATAACTGCCGGTACCTCAGCGGCTGAAGCCGTCTCCTTAAGCAAGACGAACGACATCTGACACGTCGCCCAAGACTAGCCGCAGGGGCTGGTTAGGTACTCTCTCTGATCGAGGCGGCTTGTCATTGAGGTCACCGGCCCCAATACAGCGTCCATCGCTCGATGGAACGATTCGATGATGTCTTCTTCATCCTGTGCCGTCAGGCACGACGGAATCACGAGCAACTGGGTACGTTCAAAGAGATCGTCCGATGCAGGACATGCGCCTCGCTCATAGCTGTAGACCGAGTGCTGGTTTTCTGCCAGCGTCCAGGGAAAGCCGTGCTTGCCGGTCCCGATCTTCTGCACCAGCGAGGGGATGTTGTAGTAGACGTGCATGCCGTAGTTGGCCAGCAGAATATTGCTGGTGTCTGGCGACTTCGTGGTGATGCCGTGGAGCCGCATCAGGCGGTTGATCTCTCTCGCTGTATCCCGATGCGGGAAGATCGTCAGCAGGAAGCAACTGGTGTCGCCTGCCGGATCGATGCGGCGACGAAACGCGACCTGCTGGCGTGGATAGAGGGATTCAAGGATGCGGTTCTTACTGTGCCGCATGCGTTCGATCGTCGTCTCCACCTTCCGCAACTGCACCCGCAAGACGGCGGCACGCAACTCGTCCATGCGGACGCCGCGGCCCCAGCTATAGGAAGCGGCGTCATCCATCTGCAGTTCATCGGTATCGCTGCGCGAGTATCCCGAGTCCTGTATGGCCACCACCCGGCGATTGAGAAGTTCGTCGTTCGTCACAACCGCGCCGGCTTCGCCGACCGTCATGTTCTTGTTCAATTGGAAGCTGAAGATAGCGACGTCGCCGAAGGTACCGACGCGACGGCCGGCAACCGTGGCGCCGACACACTGCGCACAGTCCTCCAGCAGGAACACACTGTGGCGGTGGGCAATCGCCACCAGCCGCGGGATGTTCACCGCACATCCGTTCATGTGAACCGCGATAATGCCTGCCGTACGCGGGGTGATCTTACGCTCCACATCTGCAGGATCCAGGCCGAAGGTCTCGTCGATCTCAGCGAGTACCGGAATCGCTCCGAGATTCACGACCGCCGCAACCACTGAGACCCACATATAGGCGGGAATAATGACCTCATCACCCGGCCCAACCTGCAGCGCGCAGAGCGCGGTATGTAAAGCTGAGGTTCCACTGGTTACCGCAACGGCGTGTCGCACGCCGATAAACCGGGCAAACTCCGCCTCAAACGCAGAGACCTCATGCTGCGGGTTGAGGCCGTAGTAGCGATAGAGCGACTTGCTTCGGACAACCCGGACGGCCGCCTCGACCTCGTCCTCATCCATGGAATGAACGCCTGGATACTCATCCGGCAGAGGCCGTGTTCGGATCGGCTTTTCAGGATCGCGGATCATGCGACGGAAGCTCTCCTGCGCGCTGGTTCGAGTGGCGCAATTTGCGTATACGAAGTTGTAAGCCCCTTTACCAGCCCCCGTCAATCGGATTCCCACAGGCTTATACTTGCCATCGCGAAGGGAGATTCCTTCGCTTATGATGGTCACGATATGTCGCGCACCGGGAATGATAAAGAACGTGTCTCGAGCAGAAGACAGACCGAACTGGCTGTCCTGCAACTGATCCAGCGCGAACCCGCCATCTCCCGTGTCGAGCTGGCGCACCGCCTGGGTTTGAGCACCGCCAACATCACCGGCGTCGTGGGTGCGCTCGTTGAAAAAGACTTTCTTGTGGAAGAGATGTCCGCGGCCAAAGTCGTTGGGCGCAGGCGCATCTCGCTCACCATACATCCCGATCTCGGCAACGTGGTCGGCGTCGATATCGGAACCTTCAATCTCCGCGTTGCCGTTACAGACCTGAACGGCAAGCTGCTCGGCTACCGGGAAGAAGCCACGGAGATGTGGCGCGGCCGCGAAGCTGTCCTAAGCCGCTGCTTCCAGCTCATCGACGAGACTCTAGCTTCCTGCAGCATTCCAGTCAGCAAGGTTCTTGGTATTGGTGTTGCCTTCTCCGGCGTGATCGATGTCGCAGAGGGCATGGTGCTTTCCTACCCCAGGCTGGGGCACGCGGAACAGTGGAAGAATGTTCCCCTGAAGAAGCTGGTAGAGGACTATTTCGGTATTCCCTGCCTGCTGGAAGACAGCGCGCGCGCCGTTGCAACGACAGAACGGTTTCTGGGTGCGGGTCAGAACTTTCAGGACTTCGTCTATGTCGATGCCGGCATGGGTATCGGCGCCTCCATCTTTATCGGCGGCAGCATCTATCGCGGCTTCAACGGCAGCGCCGGCGAGTTCGGGCACATGACTGTCGATGAGAACGGGCCGCTCTGCCTGTGCGGCAACAACGGCTGCCTGGAGGCAATGGCCTCGTCTGCAACCATCATCGAATCGGTCCGCAGAGCCCTCAGCAAAGGCGTCATCTCCAAGACGCTGGAGATGGCCAATAACCAGATGGACCAGATCAGTATCGAGATCATCGCCAGGGCTGCTGAGGAGAATGACAGTCTCGCCTATCGCGTCCTCTCGGAGGCAGCATCGCATATCGGCGCATCCGCGGCCGACCTGGTGAACCTGCTGAACCCCGAAGCGATTATCTTCGGCGGCGCACTCTTCCGCGCCGCTCCCGTGCTGCTGCTGGATCAGATTCGCCGTGTCGTCCGTCAGCGCGCCATGGAAAAGTCAGTGAACGATGTTCAGTTGCTCTCCTCGCCGTTGGGCACCAATGCCGGAGCCGTCGGTGCGGCGCGCCTGACCGCGGCTGCCATGATCGACACGATCCATCATCGCCGCGGTGCAGAAGCGACTATACCCACCATGCCTCAACCGGCGGTTCCTGCAGGATGACGCGCGACAAGGTCGCGACCGCAGCCGCCAGCCCTTCGCGGATCGAGGCCAGCGCATCCTCGTGCTCGATGCTGATGACGTGGTCGTAGCCTGCCAGCCGCAACGCTGACGCAATCCGCTTCCACTCAAGCTCGTCATGTCCCCAGCCCACACTGCGAAAGAGCCATGAGCGCTCCTGCATGCGGGTATAGCTCTTTGCATCCAGAACACCCGTGCGAGCCACATTGCTAGCGTTCAGGGCAACGTCTTTGGCATGCACATGAAAGATGGCCTCTCCGAGATAGGCGATGGCCGCGGGGAGATCAATTCCCTGCCAGTAAAAATGACTCGGGTCCAGATTGATGCCGATGGACTTTCCTGCCTCGGAACGTAGTTGCATGGCGGTCTCAGGGTTATAGACACAGAAACCGGGATGCGCTTCGATCGCCACTCCAATGCCGTGATCGGCGGCGAATGCTCCGGCATCTTTCCAGTAAGGGATCAACTGCTGCTCCCACTGCCACGCCAGCATATCGCTGTACTCCGGCGGCCAGGGGG